>JASHQE010000083.1 GCA_030037705.1 Acidobacteriaceae bacterium
CAGGGACAAAATGGCCGCACCACGCTGCAGGCGCCCAAGTACGATATCGTTCTGCCGCGCGTCGGCTTTAGCTGGCAGGTGCTGCCCAACACCGTCCTCCGCGGTGGCATTGGGATGTTCGCCTCCACGTGGAGCGAAGACACCTACGGCGGCGGCGAAGGCAACGCCTTTGGCAGCAGCGGCGGCTATGGAGACAACACAAAGGGCATTTGCCCTGTCATGCAGACGAGCGCTCTTTTAACCGCGGTGGACACAGCGGATGCGGGCTGCGGGACGGGCAGCTACAACCTCAATCCCGCAGAAAGCACCACTTACTTAACCGCTCCGACCACAGTGTACGCAAAGAACGGCGCCTCCCCGGGGGACACCGAGTACCATACACCGGTGCCCTACAACTTCCAATACGACTTGACGTTGGAAGAGCAGTTCCTGAAGGATTGGACAGGATCGCTCGGCTACGTCGGCAATAAAGGCATCAACATGATTTTCCCGAATGACATCAACCAGGTCCCGGTGAGCGAGCTCAGCGCGAACGATACGGCGTTCATGCCTTATCCGCTCTTCCAGGGGATTGCCGGCAACACCAACAACTCCTCATCCAACTACAACGCTTTGGATGCGGTGCTGACCAAGCGAATGAGCTATGGCCTGAACCTCAGCGTCAACTACGGATGGTCCCACTTCTTGAACGACTCGGACGGCTCGGGCTGGGGGAGCCGCGATGGCAATATGGCAGTCCAGAATTCGTATGTGCCAAAGGCAAATTACGGCAACTCGAACTTCGATGTTCGTCAGGCCTTCAGAGGGTATGCTATCTACCAGTTGCCGTTCGGCAGGGGCAAGATGTTCCTGAACGACAATGCGATTGTTAACGAGGTTCTGGGTGGCTGGGAGGCATCATCCACCTTTATCGCGGAGTCTGGCAATCCGATCTTGATCGTGGTAGACAACCAAGCCAGTAACGACAATGCAAATAGCGAACCTAAGGGAGTGGTCGGAAACTTGACCGACAGCGGCAACCAGGTCCTGTATCCCAATCTGACTGGCAACTACAAGGACATGCGCGGCATAGCACATTGGTACGATGTCGGCGCTTTCAGCGTTCCGGCGCCCTACACGTTCGGTACCTACGGCAGGAATCAGATGCGGGGTCCGGATATGACGAATATCGACTTCGCGCTGGGTAAGAGCTTCGATCTGTGGCCGGAGCGTGGCGTGAAGTTCCAGATTCGCGCCAGCGCGAACAACGTGCTCAACCACCCGAGTTTCGGACAACCCGGCAGAAACGTCGGATACAGTGCGGATAGTTCCGCAATCACTAGCACAACGATTAACGGCAGAGAGCTGGAGTTCTACGGCCGCCTGTCGTTCTAAACTCAACAGCAATTGAACCCGGAGAGGACGGCGTCTCACTGCCGTCCTTTCTGCTTTTCGCCCACGCAATTCCTGTATCATGAGGTGTCATGCCCGCAAGAGTTGCGCTGTTGTCTCTGGTCCTGTTCTCGGTGTTTTCCATTCCCGCGCTTTCGCAGCAACCAGCAGACAATCAGAATCAGATTGAGTTGCATGAGCGCCTGGCGCAGCAATACTTGAGTGAGCGCAAGCCCGAACTCGCCATCCCCGAACTCGAAAAGGTTGTAGCGGCCGATCCCAATAATGTGGATGCTACCGCAAACCTTGGTGTCCTTCTTTTTTTTCAAAGGAACTATGCGGATGCCGTTCCGCAACTAAGGAAAGCCGTTCAACTGAACCCACAGTTATGGAAGATTCAGGCGCTGCTCGGGATCGGTGAAGTACGTACATCCGATTTTGCAGACGCGCGCAAAGACTTAGAAACATCCTTTCCGGAAATCCAGGAAAAGAAGCTCAAGGTGGAAGTGGGATTGGAATTGGTTGGTCTCTACAACGGAAGCAGCGATCTCGACGATGCGGCAAGGATCATCACGCAGTTAAAAAAAGAGGATCCGGAGAATCCTGAGGTTTTATACGCGGCTTACCGCACGTATGCAGACCTTTCTGGAGAGTCGATGCTGAGCTTGTCGCTGGTGGGGCCGGACTCTGCGCAGATGCATCAGCTATTGGCGCATGAGGAAATCAGAGAAGGCAACACAAACGCCGCGATCGCGCAGTATCGGCAGGCGATTGCCATCAATCCACATCTGCCCGGAGCGCATTTTGAGTTGGCTGAGCTTCTGCATACATCGGAAGATCCCGTCTTTAAAAAAGAAGCGGAGAAAGAGTACCACACCGCGCTGGCAGACAATCCGCAGGATGAAAAAGTGTTGTGCAAGCTGGGCGAGATTGCCGCGCAAACCGGCGATGTAAAGCAAGCCTATGAGGATTACTCAAAGGCAGCGCAACTGCGGCCGGATGACGCCGAGGCAAAGCTCGGGTTGGCCAAAGCACTGATCGAAATGGATGAACCCGATAAAGCGCTGCCGCTGCTCGAAGCCTCTGTACAACTGGAACCAACCAATTCCAATGCACACTATCGCCTGGCCACGCTTTACAAGAAGCTGGGCCGCGTGGAAGATGCGCGCCGCGAGGTGGAGCTCTACAAAAAATACAAAGACATGAAAGAGAAATTGCGCGGAATCTACAAGGATGTGCTTATCCAGCCTCAGGAAATTCTTGAAGATGATCCCAACGATAAATAAACCCGCTGCGCAGCACGCCTCCAGAACATCGCAAGACTTCCGGAACCTCGCAGGCAACGTTTGTCTCACCCTCTGCGTGTTGCTCTCTGTGACGAAGGTGATAGGACAAATGGGGACGGCCACGCCTCTCTCTCCTGCGGAACGCGCCAAAGCAGAAGCCGAGAGAGCAGCCACCGCGCCTGTTCCCAACTATCCGCAGCTCGTAGACATCACCCGTTCCACCGGTATTCACTTCGACCATCAGTCGAGCCCGGCGGCGAAATTCATTGCGGAATCCATGAGCGGCGGCGTTGCGCTGATTGATTACGACCGCGACGGATTCCCGGATATCTATTTTACAAATGCCGAAAGCGTAGACATGGCCCTGCACGGCATCAAAGCGCGCAGCGCTCTCTATCACAACAATCACGACGGAACTTTCACCGATGTGACCGAGAAAGCCGGCGTGGGTTATCCCTGCTGGGCGATGGGCGTGGCGGTAGGCGACTACAACAACGACGGATGGCCCGACTTGCTCGTAACATGCCTGAACGGCGTTGTGCTGTATCGCAACAACGGCGATGGGACCTTTACCGATGTGACCAAGGCGAGTGGGCTCGCCTCCGATTCAGGATGGGCGACAGGCGCGGCATTCGGCGACTATGACAACGATGGATGGGCCGACCTGTTCGTCTCCCATTATGTCGATTTTCATCTCGACAATCTGCCGGTCTTCGGCTCCGGCAAAGGATGCAAATATCTGGGCATAGACGTGCAGTGCGGACCCCGCGGCCTCAAGGGACTGCCAGACAATCTCTATCACAACAATCGCGACGGAACGTTCACAGACATATCGAAGCAAGCCGGCGTAAATGATCCCGAAGGTCGCTATGGCCTCACCTCGATCTGGTCCGATTTCAATCATGATGGAAAGCTCGACCTGTTTGTGACCAACGACGGAGAAGCCAACTACCTCTACCAGGCGGATGGCTCCGGCAGGTTTCAAGATGTGGCGCTGCTAGCAGGCGTCGCCACCAATGAGGACGGCGTGGAGCAGGCGAATATGGGAGTGGCCTATGGCGACTATCTGCACACAGGGCGCATGTCTCTCATCATTTCCCACTTTGATATCGAATATGCGGCTCTCTACACCAATGACGGCGGTATGAATTTTACGGACAACTCCATCGCTTCGGGAATTGCGCGCGGCACACAAGGTTATGTGGGCTGGGGCGACGCGTTTGTCGATTTCGCGAATAGCGGATGGCTGGATTTCTTCCTCGTCAACGGGCATGTCTATCCACAGGTAGACGGCACGCATACCGGAACCCATTATCTCGAGCCAAAATTGTTGTTCCTGAATCAGCGCGACGGAAAGTTCCAGAACATCAGCCGGCGCGTGGGCCCGGCGCTCCAGATTCCGCAGGTCAGCCGCGGGCTCGCCGTGGGCGACCTGTTCAACGACGGCAAGATGGAAGCGGTGGTGGAAAATCTGGTGGGACAACCAATGATTCTGCGGCCGCAGGGTGGCCCGCAAAATCACTGGGTCAGCTTTCAACTCCAGGGAACGACGTGCAACCGCCTGGCATTGAATGCGCAGGTGCGGGCCGTCGCCGGAGATCTGGTGCAGCTCGGTGAAGTCGTGAGCGGGGGCAGCTATCTGTCGCAGAATGATCTGCGCGTCCACTTCGGCTTAGGCAATCACGACCACCTCGATTATGCACAGGTTTTATGGCCTGACGGAAAACAGGAAAGCCTCGCAAATCTGGCCGCTGATCGATATTATGTGGTGCGTGAAGACGAGGGAATTGTCTCCACGAGCCGGCCACAGCATCCGGCTAGCCTTCGATAAAACCGCCGCTCCGGAAAGCCGTGCTCCCTCTTTCAGGATTTTGGGTAAATGCGGCGGAGTGGCCGCGAATTGACGTAAGTTATGGCAGATCATTCTATGACCACGAGTCCTCTCGCCACTCAGCGGCTAAGCTCGATTGTTGTTCTCAGTTCGGGCTTCAGCCTCACGGGCGCCGGCACCGTGATGCTCGGCGTGCTTCTTCCTGTGCTCGCACAGAGATGGTCGCTCCGCGATGACACGGCCGGCTTGCTCCTGTTTCTTCAGTTTTTGGGGTCCGCGCTCGGCGCCGTTTTCACAACTCTCAATCGCATCCGTTCGCTTATGGCGGGTTATGGGCTGCTGGCGGCATCTGCCGGTGTTCTGGCGTTTACCGGTTCTCACCCACCCTTTGCAACGTTCTTCTTTTTTGGACTTGGCTTAGGTATGACGATGACGTCAACCAGCCTGCTGTTTTCGGACCGATGGGGCAACGACCGGGCAGCCAAGCTGGAGTGGCTCAATTTTGCATGGTCAGCAGGCGCTACAGTGGGACCTGTCGCTTTCCTTCCCTTCCTTCACATGTCTGACGTGCACACGCTCTTCCTGGTCGTGGCCGGACTCTCTCTTTCTCTCCTTGCGTGGGTCGCTTTCCGAGAAAGCCGTCAACCCCGGCCTGTTCCGGAGAACTCATCACCCCGCGTCCGTGTCGAGAGGTCCGGAGTTTTTCTGCAACTGATCTTTCTCGCCGTATGTGCAGTGGGAGTAGAAGCCGCGCTAAGCGGCTGGTTGACGACCTATTCTCATCGAGTGGGGCTGCGCAGCCTAGCAGGAGCGGCGATGGCTACCTCCCTTTTCTGGTTTGGAGGTATGCTGAGCCGATTGGCATTTTCCACGCGCCTGCTTGCCAAGATCGGGAGGCATACGACGCTCCAGGGCGCGATATGGGGAGTTGCAGCTACCGTGGCGGCCTTAATTGCGGCACCTACTCCGACCGCCATCCTGGTCACTGCAGGACTGGCCGGCTTGTGTATCGGTCCACTGTATCCACTGCTGCTTTCATTCCTGCTGGAGCGTTCGGCGCGGGGATGGATCTTTTCCATGGGGGGTATTGGAGCAGCCTTGTTCCCCTGGTTCACCGGACTACTCTCCGCACACTTTCATTCGCTTCGTGTCGGGCTGATAGCCCCATGGGGAGCTGGCCTATTGATGATCGCGTTGCGCTGGATGGCATTGCGACCGGTCCATATCGCGGAGATGCCCACTCCAATCCATTCTTAAGCTTGCACCTTCACAGAGAGGCGGCCTGAAAAGCAAACCCGGCAATCGCGCTCAGGCCTTCACGGGACCGGTCGATTCGCGTATGACCAGTTCCGGTTCCACTGTAATTTCGTCTCTGGGCGAGACGGTGTTGTGAATCCTGTTAAGCAGGCTCTGTGTCGCGATTCTCCCAATTTCTTCGAGCGGCTGATTGATTGTAGTCAGACGTGGAAGTGTAAATGCCGCGGCTTTGATGTCATCAAAGCCAATCACCGAAATATCCTCGGGCACGCGCAGGTGAATATCCTGCAGGGCGCGGATTGCGCCAATTGCCGAGATATCGTTGAAGGCCACCAGAGCGGTGAAAGGCTGCTTGGCTGCGAGCAGTTGCTGCACTACCGGGTAACCGAGCTCCGGCGAAGACAGATCGCGTTCGAGATTGATTACCAGTTCGGGCTTCATTTCGAGTCCCAGCTTGCCGGCGACGGTTACGAGGCTCTTCCAACGCTCGTCAGAGTCCGAGCTGAAGGGCTGACCGCGCATAAAGGCAATTTGGCGATGCCCCAACGAATACAGATGATTCAATGCCAGTTCTGCAGCGCGAACGTGATCCAGCAGGACGTTGGTTACACCCTCAATGCGGCGATGACCGGCGACGCACACCACCGGGATACCAATGGGATGCTCGAGTAACGTATCAATAGCGATAATTCCCTGCGCGCCGCGCCCAATCAACATCCGGGTATATTCTTCGACCAGATTGCGCTTGTGCCTGTGGTGGGCTGTGAAGTAAAAGTAGCCGGCCTTGATGAGCTGGTCGCCGATACCACTCATGACCTGCGTATGATAGCCATCACCCAGCTCCGGCACCAGGATGCCGATCGTCAAAGTGCGCCGGCTGCGCAGGGAACGAGCGAGAAGGTTCGGCTGGTAATTCAACTGCTTGGCAGCAGCCTTGATGCGGTCACGCGTGGCTTGCGGTATCGACCGCCCGGGAACTTCATTCAGGACAACAGAAACCGTCGCCGGGTTCAGGCCCAGGTGCTCCGCCAATTGCTTCAAGCTAGTGGCTTGATGAACCGGTGGCTTGACGCCATTCTTCTGTTTCTTGTCGCCTGTGGAGTCTTTCATGAATTCCTGTGGGGTAACTACATCATCAATTTTACATAGGAAATTCAACTGGTTCCATCTAGTTAAGGAAAAGTGAAGGACTGAAGAGACGAATGCCTACTTGGCAGAATTGCCCTGCCTATTGAGGGCTTCCAGGCACAGACCAATGAATCAGATCCTTGGATCTGGCTAAACCAATCTGGTTCCACCCTCGCCGTGCGTACGTTTCGCCTTCGGTTCGTCCTGCATAGATCAGGTAATAGTAGCCGTCGTATTTGCGCCAGTCGTAAAGCGCCGACGCATTGGCGATATTGTTCGTATTGAAATTTTCATGCGGGATATCGAAGGTATAACCATGGATCCACTTGAGCCAGTGCGAACCAGGTTCAAGCGCGTAAAGATAGGGTGCCTGCGGCACGTAATCGGTAGTTAGCATATACCACCGGCTGTCGATTGAAATGAGCTCGTAGTTCTCGTGGAATAACCCGTTGTCCTTGCCATCTGCCATCAAGAGAGCAGGAAGGCCATCGCCAACGAAAGCAAATGGCCCATCGAGCGACTTTGCAAAAGCCATTCTTGGCCGCTTGTGAATACCCGGTGTCTGTTCCTTATAAGCCAGATAATACCCGCCGTCTGCCGCCGCGAGCGCCGCGTCAATTACATGCTGATCGCCTACCCGGGTCAGATTCAGCGCCAGAGGCTTGCGATGAGACCAGTGAATAAGATCGGTCGATGTCATATAAAAAAGCTGATTCGGCTTGCCCGGCTTATCTCCCCATGAATTGAATGTCATTACGTACTTGCCGTATAAAAGCTGCACATCTGGCGAGCACATTCCGATCCAGCCGTCTTCTTCGCCGTCGAAGTTAAAGATCGGTTGCGAGTAGTGCTTAAAATCCGGCGTACTCACCTCTACAACGTGCGACCGCACCTGCCCTCGCTCCGGATAAAACGCCGAGAAGAATACATAAAACATCCCTTTTCGGTAGACCATAGCCGTATCTTTCACAGACCAGTGGTCATAGGAGAGAACCGGATTCTTCAATCCTGCCCAGTCGATGAAGGGCCCCTTCTGCGCTATCGATACAGGTCCACAGAGGACAATAAGGCAGAGCGTCCATATCGATATCGATCGCGAATATTTCATCTTGAGTTCTCTCCTCTTCATCCTTCCGCGGCCATTCCGCATATTTGCATGGAAGCAAAATGGAAATTGCCTGAGCGCACAAAAGGCAGCATCAGTATAAGGAGATCAAAGTAGCGGCTGTCTTTAGAAGAAATTGGCGAAGACTTGCCTCAAACGGAAATCGGCCAAGTCCGGCGAGATCTCTGTAAGCGCCAACCAGCGTACATGATTGACACGTGTTCCGAATATTGCCCGAGATAACGATAGCCGGATCACTCAACCTCAACCGAAAGATTGAGGTTGGCGTCGGCCTTAAAATCGAATCCGGTCATACTACTCCTCCAATATACTTATCCGCGTTCCAGAGTTGCCGGTCTCTTCATTGCTCAAGAGGTCAAAAGATGGCTGCTTCGATTCCCGATTTCGCCGGTCAGGTTCTGCCTGCGTCAGACCGTCCGTCACTCTATGAAAAGCTCAACAGTCAATGGCACGAGCGCGCGCTTTGGGTGTTCATGTTCATTGTGCTGGCGCATTGGGGCGAGCACCTGGCTCAGGCATACCAAATCTGGGTGATGGGCTGGCCGGCCTCGAAAGCAAACGGCATTCTAGGCCTCTGGTATCCGTGGCTCATTAAGTCGGAGGCTCTTCACTACGGATATGCCCTGGTTATGTTGATCGGCATCTGGGTGCTTCGCAAAGGATTCACGGGGCGCAGCTATATGTGGTGGACGATTGCGCTCTACATTCAGTTCTGGCATCACATCGAACACCTGCTTTTGATCACTCAGGCGACCATCCACCACAATCTATTCGGCAAGCCGGTTCCGTATAGTATCGTGCAGCTCTTCATTCCGCGCGTGCAGCTCCATCTTTTTTACAACGCAATCGTTTTCATCCCGATGGTGATCGGGATGTACTACCACATGTTTCCGCCGGAGGGGGAGGCGCACACGGCGACCTGCACCTGCTCGTGGCACCAGGATGAGGAAGATGAAGCGGCTCATTGCCCGGCATAGAACCAATTTAGAGTTGCAGACACATGCCGGGGTCGTGATCCAATGAAGAGGCTTTATTTCAGGGGTCGCCGCGGGGCGGCCTCTGAATTTTTCAGAGTAGTGATGACAATCGCGTGCACCGCTTTGCTCATCGTCACTTCCTGCCGCAGGCATGAGGATTCAGCGCAAGACATCTCCATCGTGGAAAGTATTGCGCCCCAGCCGGTCCGCGTTGGCGAGGCAGCCGTTTCCGTCCAATTGACAGATATTCACGGAAATCCTGTTTCCCACGCGCGAATCCGAGTAGAGGGCGATATGGCTCATCCCGGCATGGCTCCGGTCTTCAGTGATGCGAGGGAATCCGCGCCGGGAAGTTATGAGTCGCCGGTCAACTTCAATATGGGCGGCGATTGGGTGCTGTTGCTGCACATCACGCTCGCAGATGGTCGTAAGATCGAAAGACAGATGGATGTGAAAGGGGTTCAATCTCGGTGACAAAGTTGCCCGAGACCTTGGCCGGCTCTCCGGAGGAGAACGAGATTCTCGATCAGGAAGAATTTTTTGCATCTCCGCCCTTCGATCTCCTGAGCATCCCAGTGGCCGGGCGACTGCTCAGGTGGCGCCACGCTCGCACGTTATTGCAGATTCCTCTGCTAGTGATCAGTGTCGTCATGATTCTGCAGGGATTGCTGGGCCCATCGATCTCGCCGAAGAACCTGGCCACTGTGCTCACATGGGTGCACTTCCGCGGCGCACTTGTGCTTGCACTGCTTTGCGCCGGAAACCTATTTTGCCTCGCGTGTCCATTCATGCTGGCGCGCAATATGATGCGCCGCTGGATCCATCCCCGGTTTAACTGGCCCCGCAAGCTGCGTAACAAGTGGATCGCTGTGGCGCTGATTATTCTGGTGCTGTTCGCCTATGAAGTGTTTAGCCTATGGTCTTCGCCGCGTCTGACAGCCTGCGTGATTTTGGGCTACTTCGCTGTTGCGCTCGTAATTGACGGCCTTTTCACGCACGGGACGTTCTGCAAATACGTTTGCCCCATCGGCCAATTCAATTTTGTTGCTGCAACCTCCTCACCTTTGGAAGTGACTGTGCGCGACCACGAAGTTTGCGGCGCCTGTCATACGAAGGACTGTATTCGCGGACGCCGCGAGCCTTCGTCGCAGTTGGCCATCCTGCAGCGTGGATGCGAGCTTGCGCTCTTTCAGCCAGCCAAGGTGGGTAATATGGATTGCACCTTTTGCCTCGATTGTGTTCATGCCTGCCCGCACGACAATATCGGCATCCTCAGCCGTTTGCCGGCTGGTGAGCTGATGTCTGATCCGCAGCGCTCAGGCATTGGGCGCTTTTCGCGCCGCAAAGATATCGCTGCCCTCACCATTGTCTTTTGCTTTGGTGCGTTGATGAACGCTTTCGGAATGGTCAGCCCCGTCTATGTGGTCGAAAACTGGCTGGAGCGCCAGTTGCACATTGCCAGCCAGGCAACTGTGCTTGGCTTGATCTTTGCTCTGGTCATTGTTGTTGAGCCGGCGATACTGCTCGGCTTGGCCGCTTGGATCACGCGAACCTGGGCCGGTGTGAAGAGCGGCTGGTTGGCTGTTGCTGTCCGCTATAGTTATTCACTGGCGCCGCTCGGCTTCGGCATGTGGCTGGCCCACTATGGCTATCACTTCTTCACCGGCCTCTACACGATCATTCCAGTCACACAGAATGCATTTGCGGAGATAGGATGGCCGGTCCTTGGCGATCCACGCTGGACGCTCGTCGGCCTTCCGAAGACCTTCGTTGAACCACTTGAGTTCGGATTCCTTTTGCTCGGGCTTGCGGGCTCCATGCTCATCGCGTGGCGCATGGCTGAAGAGGATTCGGATGACCACCCCGTACGGGCATTCACGCCATGGGCAGCGGTCTGCATCCTATTGTTTCTTGCGTCCGCATGGCTGATGACTCAGCCGATGGACATGCGCGCCACGATGATGGCTGGATAGATCCTATGCTTATTTTTCCCGCCAACTTCGCGAAGAGAACCGGCATCCGCGAGCAATCGCTTCATCGATTCGTGAGTCGTGCGTGGCTCGCGGTGGTGCTGCTTGCATTTTCCGCCTCGCCGGCGTCGGCGCACATCGGTCCCCCCTATCCAATCATGCAAAACCGGAAGATCGGACCGTTCGCGATCGAAGTATGGAGCAATCCTGATGTAGGTACCGGCAGTTTCTATATCGTGATCGATCCGCCGAAGGGAGGTTCCGTCCCCCCTGACATGAGGGTCCGGGTCGCGGTTCAGCCGGTAAGCAAACGGCTTCCGGAAGCAATCTACGGCGCTTGGCGTGAGAAGCTCCTGAGTCATGTTGAATTCAAAACGAATGTCCCGTTCGACAAAGAAGAGACCTGGCACGTTCGCGTCCTGCTGGCCAGTTCCGTGGCCAGCGGTGAGACGGATACAGATGTGCAAGTTACCCCCACATTGATGGGACGCTGGGATCTTCTCTTGTTCCTGCTCCCGTTTCTTGGCATCAGCGTTCTCTGGTTCAAAGCGGCAAGCGTGAAACGTAAACGCCGAAAACGAGTGCGCCTGAAAAGTTCCAACGCAAGTGTGGCGCGCTGAGGCGCATGGCTTGGTCATTGGGTATCCAGTAGAATTCTTAGAACAACGAAAGAGATGAAATTCCGCCGATTCCACCACGCAGGGCTTATCGCGTGCACTCTGACTGCTGTGCTGCTCGATGCAGGATGTCGCAGAGGATTACCCGCGCCTTCGTCTCAAACCTACCGCAGTTTTGTCTCCGCTTTTTATGTTGGATTGGCAGCGCTTCAGGTCGGAGATGATGTGCGCGCGGAGAGCATGTTGGAACGAGCGACAGAACTCGCGCCAGGCGAGCCGGCCGCATGGGCTAACTGGGGAATTCTCGCGCTCCGTCAGCGCAATTACGACGCTGCCACGCAGCGATTGGATCGCGCACATCAACTGGCGCCGAAGAGCGATCCTATTTTCTACCTGCTGGGACTTCTCGAAAGTGACCGCGGCAATTCCCAGGCAGCGGTCGATAACTTTCGCAAGGCAGTCGCGCTGAATCCATCCAATCTTCCGGCAACGTATCAACTGGCTCTCGAGGTGGAGCGACAAGGCGATCAGGGCAGCGAAGCTGAATTCCAGCATCTCATTGAACAGATCCTCGCGGCACAGCCCAATAATCTTGCGGCGCTGCTCGAACTAAGCCGCATCGCGGCAAAACGCGGAGACGCCGCGACACTCCACTCCGCTGTCTCACGCATCGCGGCACAATCCGCCTCTTGGCCGGACGACGCACGGGAACAGCTTGCGCAGTTGCAGGCCGCCGCTGCAAACCCGCCGCCAGCCAGTGCAGCAATCCGCAGTGTTTTTCTGCGCAACGTGTTGATGCAGGTTCCCCGGTTCCGCGCCGACTTGGCCATGATTTATCCGGCTCCAGGCGAGGAAGCCAAGCCCTTTCTGCATTTCCTGCGTCTACCTTCGCCCGCCAGCAAGCCCGCAGCTCCGGACGCCGCCTTGCATTTTGAGAATCAGGCAATTCCCAGTCCGGATTCGGAACGATGGAACTGGATCGGCGCCATCTCGCTGAGCGGCGAGGGACTGCCGGTGGTGGCGATAGCGAATGCGAAACAGGTTCGGCTCTCGACGGGTGTAACCATTTCTTTCCCAGGCGGCGCAGCTGTCGTTCCTCCCTCTCCGGAGTCTGTCTTGCCGGTAGACTTCAACTACGACTTTAAAACCGATCTCGTGTTGGCCGGTGCCGGCGGCGTACGCTTCCTACGGCAAGATAATCCGGCAAAATTTACCGATGTAACCGCGCAGACCAAGCTGCCGAAGGAAATCCTCAATACTTCCTATAGTGGCGCATGGGCCATCGATGTTGAAGCGGACGGCGATCTCGATATTGTGCTGGGATCTTTGAATGGATTGCCAACCGTGCTGCGCAACAATGGTGACGGCACATTCAAACCTATTCACCCCTTCACCGGAATATCGGGAATTCGCCAGTTCGTCTGGTCCGATCTAAACGGTGACGGCAATCCCGATGCATCGATCGTGGATGGCGATGGGCGGTTGCACGTGTTTCTGAACGAGCGCTCGGGAATCTTCACCGAACAGGCACTGCCCATGCGCTTTGGAACTATCAAAGCAATTGCTACTGCGGACGCCAATCACGATGGCATTCTCGATCTTCTTGTTGTGCAATCGGATGGTTCGATTCTTCGCCTCTCCTGCGTTGACGGCACATGGAGCGCCGGCGAGATTGTCCGCGTGCCAGATCCAGCTCATGTACTTTCCGCCGAAGTTCGCTTGCGCGTGGGCGATTTCGACAACAATGGCGCTTTCGATCTGCTCCTGTCTCGGTTGAAATCGGATCAGCAAGGCAGTTCTGCAGGCGCCCTCATCTGGCTTGGCGATGACAACGGTCATTTTTCCCTTTTGCGCGATTCACCCAATCTGGCAAGAGTTTTCGACGCTGCGCCTCTCACCAACAACGGCCGTCTCGATCTTCTTGGACTCACCACCGATGGGCAACCGGTAAAAGGAATCAATCGCGGCTCGCAGAATTACCACTGGCAGATTATCCGTCCACGCGCGCATCAGGCCACCGGGGACCAGCGCATCAACTCTTTCGGCGTCGGCGGAGAAATCGAAATCCGGTCCGGCCTTCTCGTGCAGAAACAACCCATTACCGGCCCGCTGCTCCATTTCGGCCTTGGCGACCAGACAGGCGCAGACGTTGCGCGCATTCTGTGGCCCAATGGAACTGTACGCGCCGAGTTTGCCCTCAAATCCGATCAGGAGTTCGTCGCCGAGCAGCGCCTGAAAGGCTCCTGCCCATTTCTTTTCGCCTGGAACGGCCGAGCCATGGAGTTTGTGAAAGACACCGTCCCGTGGGGCTCCGCCCTCGGATTGCGTATTGATTCCACGGGGCCGGCACGCATTGCAGCCACGAGGGAGTGGTACAAGATCTCCGGCAGCAAGCTTGTCCAGCGCGATGGCGCACTTGATCTCCGCATCACTGGCGAATTGTGGGAGACCTATTACTACGATTACCTTGCCCTGATGGCTGTTGACCACCCCTTGGGAACGGAGGTCTTCACGGATGAACGTTTTGTCGTGCCTCCGGTCAAGCTGGCTGTAACCGTCGTCGCAACGCCGCATCCAATTGCGCGTGCCGTGGATGATCTGGGAAATGACGCAACGGAGATTCTGCGATCGCTTGACGGTACATACCTCGATACCTTTGGCAGAGGACAATATCAGGGACTCACCCGTGATCACTATGTCGAAATCGATCTTGGCGACAACGCGCCTGTGCATGGTCCGCTCTGGCTGATTGCGCGCGGCTGGCTGCATCCGTCAGACTCTTCGATCAACGTGGCCATCTCCCAGGGTAGCCAGGTGCACCCGCAACCGCTGAGTCTCGAAGTTCCTGATGGGCATGGAGGCTGGAGGACCGTGCTGCCCAACCTTGGCTTTCCTGCAGGCCGCAATAAGACCTGCCTCATCAATCTATCGGGCATTTTTCGCGCGGGAATGCCGCATAAACTGCGCCTGCGCACAAATCTTGAAATCTATTGGGATCAGATTGAGTGGGCGCAGGGCCTGCCCGACGCTCCAATCAAGATCACCCGCCTGCTTCCACAAATAGCGGATCTGCACTACCGCGGCTTTTCAGTGATTCATCAGGCAAATCCGTCGTCACCGGAGATTCCTGATTACAACCAACTGGCTGCAACCACACAGATCTGGCGCGATCTCTCCGGATACTACACACGTTACGGCGACGTGCGCGCATTGCTGGCGGGCATCGATGATCGTTACGTCATTATGAACGCCGGTGACGAACTTACGCTCCGCTTCGCCGCACCGCCGGCTCCGCCTGCCGGATGGGTGCGCGACTACGTGATCGATGGCGACGGGTGGATCAAAGATGGCGACTATAATTCCACGTTTTCCCGCACCGTGCAGCCGTTGCCCTATCATGCGCGCACAGAGTACGACACGGCGCCTGGCGCGCTTGAAGACGAATGGGTTTATCGGCGCCACCCGCAGGACTGGCAAACCTACCAGACGCGCTACGTCACTGCAGATGCTTTTCGCAATGTGCTGCAAATCAGATAATGCCATGAAGAAAGCTTTCATCGCACGCATCCTCGTCCTCATCTTTTTCATCGGCCTGTTATGCGTGCCGTGGATGGCTCGGCATTTTTCCGTTGCGAAGAAAACCGCGCCCAGCGCCGATGCACAGGCCGCACTTGCACGTTACGGATTCGCACTGCAGGAGGTCTCGCACGCGGCCGGCATCGGCTTCGTTCATCAGGCGCCTGCGCTTGATCCCAAACTCAATGGCATTATGCCGGAAGTTGCTTCGATGGGCGCGTCGGTCTCCATTGTCGACTACAATCGCGACGGCTGGCCCGACATCTATGTAACAAACAGCGCCGTCGGCAGTAAAAATCATCTGTATCGCAACAACCGCGACGGCACGTTTACTGATGTCGCCGAGCAGATGGGCGTGGCCGATGTAAACCGATCAGGCACCGGCGTTTCGATGGGCGCCGTGTGGGGTGATTACGACAACGATGGGTACGAAGACTTGTTTCTCATCAAATGGGGCCGGCCCGAGCTCTTCCACAATGACCAAGGTCACGGCTTTACCCGCGTGACCGACCAGGCGGGTTTGCCGCCATGGATCAATGCGAATACGGCCGTGTGGTTCGATTACGACGGCGATGGCCGGCTGGACCTCTTTGTAGGCGGCTACTATCCGGAAGATGTGAATCTTTGGCATCTGCGCAACACGCGCATGATGCCCGACAGCTTCGAATACGCGAAGAACGGCGGCCGTAAATATTTGTTCCATAACCTGGGCAACGGTCGGTTCGAAGAAGTCAGCCAGAAGACCGGTATCGATAGCCGTCGCTGGGCGCTGGCTGCGGCTGCAGCCGACCTCCGCGGTACGGGCCATCCCGATCTGTTTATCGCGAACGATTATGGCGTCTCCGAACTCTATTTGAACGATGGCGGGCATTTTCATGAGGCCGGCAAGGAAACCGGTGTAGGCTTTGCGCCGAAAAGCGGAATGAACGTCTCCTTTGGCGACATCTTCAATACCGGGAGATTTTCCATTTATGTTTCCAATATCTCGGAAGAAGGCGTGCTGATCCAGGGCAATAATTTGTGGGTTCCCGAGGCCACGCCCGCACTCAAATACAGGAATCTTGCCCGCGACCTCGGTGTCGAACTTGGCGGATGGAGCTTCGGTGCGCAATTCGGCGACTTGAATAACGACGGGAACGTTGATCTGTATCTTGTCAATGGTTATATCTCGCTCGATCGTCAGCGAAGTTATTGGTATGACTTTACAAAAGTAGCCGGGGGCAACAGCTCCATCATCGGCGACGCGGCAAACTGGCCGGCATTCAACGGCCGCAGCCTCTCCGGCTATCAGCAAAAGCGCGTTTGGCTAAATGACGGCGCAGGCAAGTTCGTCGATGTGGCGCAAGCCGTGGGCGCGACCGATACTTATGATGGCCGTTCTATAGCCCTCGCGGACCTTTGGAACACCGGCGCGTTGGACGTGGTAGTAGCTAACCAGCGTGGCCCATTCTTGCTCTACAAGAATACTGTCGCAGCCTATAACAATTGGATCGAATTCTCTCTCGAAGGCACGAGAAGCAATCGCAGCGCCATCGGCGCGCAGATTATCCTGTACTGGGACGGCAAGGAGCAACTTCAGCAGGTCTCTGGCGGAAACGGGTTCGCCTCACAGAATGACAGGCGAGTGCACTTTGGCTTGGGTAAGAATCCCCATATAGAAAAGGCGGTGATCCACTGGCCTTCCGGGACAGTGCAGACGTTGAGCAATCTCGCACCGGATCGCCTGTATACCGTTAAGGAACCGTTATGAGCCAGCCAACGACACAACCCGAAACGCCGCTGCCGGAAACCGAGGTAAAGCCTCCGTTCAGAAGATGGATTTCCGCATCCGGCCCTCTGAATCCATTTATTCCGCCGCTTTTTATCACTTTCATTCTCCTCGCCGGCAATTTCTCTTTCGGAATCCTGGAAAGCTACACAAGAACGTTGCTCGCTATTGGCACGAGCATCACGGCAGAGATGGTTCTTGGCCGCATTTTCTTCCATAAATGGCTGCATCCGGCAAGCTCTTATATTACCGGCATCAGTGTGGGCATTCTGCTGCGCTCGCCCGCATTCTGGCCCTATGCGCTCTGCAGCCTTATCTCCATCACGTCTAAGTACGCACTGCGCTTTCGAGGGCGCCATCTCTGGAATCCATCGAACTTCGGCATCTGCGCGATGCTTTTTCTCGCTTCGCAGTCCGTAGCGTCGCTGAGCATTCAGTGGGGCAACAACTTTGCATCGCTGATTGTCATCTGGATGCTCGGTTCAGTGATCCTCTGGCGCGCACGCAGAGTCCATATCACGCTGGTTTATGTGGCCTCATTTATCGCGCTCTCCTTTCTCCGCGCTCATATTACAGGCGATCCCTGGCAGTCGGAGATTGCACCCATCACCGGACCCATGTATCAGCTCTTCATCTTTTTCATGATCACTGACCCCAGGACTACAGTTCGATCGCGCGCTGGACAGTGCATCGTCGCGGTTGCAGTCGCACTGCTTGAATTTTTCCTGCGCCTTGACAGCAGCATCTATGCTCCGCTCTACGCGCTCTTCTGGGTCGGCCCCTTCGCGCTTCTTATTGAAATGTGGATTCATTCTCGCCGCAACGGTATAACCGGATTGGAAGAGATTCCAGGCCGGAAGGCGGTATCAGCATAGTGCCAATTCTGCAATCGCCTTTTGCCCGACGGCCGCGGGAATTCCGCTCCAGGCATCAAAGCGCAGTCGCCATTTTCATGTTCATCTTGATCGTCGCTTGCGCTTCCGGTTGCAAATCCAGATCGGTCGTCACTCCGCCGGAGCACGTCGCTTCTGCGCGTTCTGCCCAGCCCATGGCAGCGCCATTCGGTGCTTCCCTGGCCGGTGCTGCGCGCCCATCCGGTCCAATTACTTTTACAGACGTGACGGCTCAGGCCGGAATCCACTTCAAGCACAACAGCGGCGCATTCGGCGCAAAGTATCTTCCCGAGACGATGGGCAGCGGCGTCTGCGTGCTCGACTATGACAACGATGGATGGCCTGACATCCTCTTTGTCAATTCCATGGATTGGCCCGGTCACCGCACGGATAGGTCGTATCCCGCTCTTTATCGCAACAACCACGACGGAACATTTTCGGATGTTACCCGTCAAGCCGGACTCGCTGTTGAAATGTATGGCCTCGGCTGCGCTGTGGGCGACTATGACAACGACGGATTCGACGACATTTACATTACGGCCATCGGCGGCAGCCATCTCTTCCGCAATCTCCACAACGGAAAATTCTCCGATGTCACTGCAAGAGCCGGACTCGCTGACAATGGCTTCCCCACTGGCGCGGTCTGGTTTGACTATGACAATGATGGCAAACTCGATTTGTTTGTTGCCCATTATGTCGAGTGGTCACTGCAGACCGATCAATTCTGTTCACTCGACGGAAAACACAAATCGTACTGCACGCCGGAGGCATACAAAGGTGAGAGCTCGCGGCTCTTTCATAATCTGGGCAATGGCAAATTTGAAGACGTCACCAAACGCGCGGGCCTTTATGATCCGAGCGGGAAGTCGCTGAGCACCGCGCTCATCGACTATGACGGAGACGGCTGGCTCGATCTGTTTGTCACCAATGACACACAAGCCAACAAGCTATATCACAATAACCACAACGGAACGTTTTCTGAGGTGGGATTTTCTGCTGGTGTAGCCTTCAGCGACGCGGGGCGCGCGCGCGCCGGCATGGGCACTGACGCCGGCGACTATGACCATTCCAGCCGCCCCAGTCTCGTGATTGGCAACTTTACCGATGAAAGCATGGCGCTTTATCACAACGATGGATCGGGATTGTTTACAGATGATGCAGCGATCTCAGAAATTAGCGCCCCGTCAGCGCAATCACTCACCTTTGGTTGCTTCTTTTTCGACTATGATCTCGATGGCTGGCTCGATATCTTCGCCGCAAATGGCCATGTTGCGGATGATATTGCCGCCGTGCGGCCCAACCTTCGCTATGCAGAACTACCGTTGCTGTTTCGCAATCGGGGCAACGGTAAATTTGAAGATGTTTCTGCCCAATCCGGCCCTGCGCTGCATCAACCGATGGTCGCACGTGGCGCGGCGTATCTCGATTTCGACAATGACGGCGACCTCGATCTGGTCATCACAACCAATAATGGACCTGCGCACCTGCTTCGCAACGATCGCGGCAATCGCAACGATATGCTGCGCATGAAACTCATCGGAACTCGCTCTAACCGTGACGCCATCGGCGCCAGAGTGACAGTAACTACCGACACAGGATTGCGGCAGGAAGCGATGGTCAAATCAGGATCGAGCTATCTCTCGCAAAGCGAGCTTCCCCTTACCTTTGGCTTTGGCAAACCGGGGATCGTAAAAGAAGCGAATGTTCAGATCATGTGGCCTGACGGCCGTAAAGACTCCTTGGCGCATGTTGCCTTGAATCAATTTATCACCATAGTGGAAGGCCGAGGGATCGTCTCTGCGCAGCCGGTTCGGTTTGTGCCGGTAACTACGATTCGACGATCTACACAATAGCAGCGCGCTCTTGTGCACAGTTCAAGCTTGAATCAAGTTGAAAGCCGCAGCGATGAAGCAATGCGACGATTTCCTCGCAGCTTACGCCCAGCTTGCTCGCATTTTTCAATAGATCATCTGCCTCGACGGGGTACCAGTTACGCCGCTCTTTGCACCCAAGGCCTGCAATATTGAATGGTTCAATTGTTGCAAGAATATCTTGAATGAATTCGGCCGACTCCAGCTTCGACAATGGTTGCCGAGCGCGCTCGCAGAGCCGGACGCAAGAAGGACCGAACCCAGGGTCGTCGCACAGCAGAAAAGACGAAGCGAGTTGTGGTTTGCTGAGCCTTCGCGCTGCTTCAGAAAAGCTTGCGGCTGCAAAATAAAGCAGGGCAAGCGCGGCAAACACATCGAAGTTGCGCATGTTGGCATACAAACTTCCTATAAGACGCGCTGTTACCAGCAGCTCTTTGTCCGTTTGCGTTGCATATGCACTTAATCGAGTGCTAAAGGATCCGGCGTTCCAATCTTTCTCCAGAATTTCTGCCAAGCGAGATACGCCAAGCAATGTAAGCGGAAAACCGGTGGACAACAGCGGGTCGATGAATCCGGCTGCCGAGGGTAGCATTGCCCAATTGCTCTCGGCGATTGAGGAAGACCGGAAAGAAAGGCGCGATAAATAGGTAAATGGCTGCTCCGCTTTCGCGCTTGCAAATTGCGTCTTGAGCGCGGGGATCAGATCAAGGATCCGTGCCCACGCCGCCGCTCCGTCGACCAGGCGCAGGCGCGTAGCCAGTTCGCTCGTCGCCGCAATCCCTGCGCTTGTCATCCCATTGCTGAACTGCAGCACCCAGATCCATCCGCCATCAAATACGTGATGCACTGCGGCATCATCAATAGGATATGGGGGCTGCGCATCGATGCGGCTGTGCGCAGCCTCTTCCAGCCTGCCCACGCCTGAGAAATGGCTGTACAAACTCTGTGTCGCGGGATAGCCCGGAAAATCCGCCTCGCTCAATCCCAAAGCTCGATAAAGAAATCCGCGCGGCCCTGTAGCATCCACTATGAATTGAGCGCGAAATTCAATTCCATATCCATTTCTTTGCCCCTTAAGCGTGATTCCCTTTCCGTCGTCATGGAAGTGATCGAGACTGACCCGATCAAAATAATCTACGCCGAGCCTTTTCGCCTCAAGCACGAGGAAATGATCGAAGTCGGCGCGATACCAATGCGTATCCGCAATCTCATCATGCGGGCTGGCAGCTACAAGAAGTTGATCCCGGCGCTCGGAATCGGACGCAAGCAGCGTGCCGAGCACATGATGATGAAAGGTAAAGCCCCGCTTTAATCCGCAGGCTACCTGGGGATGCGAACGTTGCCAACTGCCCCACTTCGCGAGCGGTTTCAGAACGGGCAGATCGTAGCGTATCGTCAATTCTTCAAAAAGAAGATTCGCGAGCGGAGTCGACGATTCCCCGATCACAATTCTCGGATGAGATCCCTTTTCGATCAAAACAACCGAGAATCCGAGCCGGCGCGCAATCATTGCCAAAAGCGAACCCGCGAAGCCCGATCCAACGATGGCAAGGTCGTATCTCATCTCAAAGCTTCTCTCCGCATTCGTCGCATTCAATCGGCACAGGAACGTTCTGCCGAAGATTCATTTCGTGAAGCCGGGCCACGCGCCGGCCGTGACAACTTGCGCATCCGCGCACTGTGTTTAGATCCCACAAGTCTGCAAAGACCCTTCCCCTGCTCAGCTCAATGCCATACTCGGCTGCTGCTTCCAGCGTTTTCAAAGCAGGCGGAGCAAATTGCCCGGTGGCCGCCAACTTCTCCATCGCACCATTGCCACCGCGCGTGGGAATCAGCGTGGCCGCGGATGCGCCGCAGTCGAAAGCAAATTTCAGCGATCGGCCGGCCCACTCGGCTGCGTCTTCTTCCTGCATGAAGGGCGGCTTTACAAGAATGAAGACACGCAGATCGATATCGTGGCTCCGCAGCAACTGCGCCGCGGATGCGAACTGCTCCATCGTCATGCGCTTGTTGAGCCGCTCCAATATCTCGGGATGCACAGTTTCGAGACCCATTGCAATCTCAAGCCCGCCGCTCAGCAGATCTCGGAAACGAAAGCACGCCTCGCCTACCAGCGCAGGATGGCATTCGACGATGACCTGCTCGAAAACACCCACCCGCTCCGCGATCGCTGCGTGATCCTGCAGAGGAATGGCGCGCACGTCGAAAAAACTTCCGCTATTGTAAAGCTTGATCTGGCGGGCAGTCGGCAAACGCCCCAGTGCGTAGTCGATCTGAAGTGGAATGGCTCCCACCGGCACCGTCTCCGTCAACGTGTTGCGCCACAGATCGCACATCAGGCATCGCCAGGGACACTCACGATTCGCAAGAAATACGGTCGCAACAGGCAAAACCTCTCCGGATGCGCTGCATTCTTCTTCGACTGTAAATGCGTAAGGATGGAATGGATCGATTGCATTCCGGCTTCCCCTGAGCGCAATGATCCATGCATCGCGCTCCTCTGCGCGGGCCGGGTAAATCGATGACAATGGAAGCATCACGGATAGAGGGAAAGAAACTTCTGCCTGTATTCGGATTCGCGGTAAGGCATCCGCTGTCGCAGCGAATCCTCAGAAAGGGCTCCGTGCTGAAACCGCCGCTTCGGAAAGACCGGCATCTTAAGACCCGTGACTGCAGCCACTCCGCGCGAGACCACTTCGCCTTTCAACTCGTAAAGGCGGCCGATGTTATATTGCGTCAGTTCAATAAACGGGATCGCCTCCGCAACGGCAATTACGCCAGGCCGGGTATATGGGCTGAAACCGTCGAAGCCGTAAGAATGCGCCGTTGCATACGTGCGCACATATGAACGGCTCAACCCCCCACTGTATGTAAGCGAGTGCTTGATCTTGCCTACGCCCCATCCTTCCTGGTACAGCATGGGATTGTTAATCACGCTGCGAATCGTTAGCTCTGGGTTGGCTTCGATCGGGTAGTCCTTCAGGTTCTCGTCTCCTCCGTCGCCGTCGATCAGATAAAGCCAATCGGGATAACGCGCTCGAATCCTCTTCAACAAAGCAAGAGCCATCGTTGCGGATTCGATATCCAGCGGCTTATAGTCTTCAATCACGCGAATCGTTTCGCCCGGATCGAGTTCGGAAGTGTCGGCTTCGACCGGCTCAAGAAAAATCGTGAGCCCAAGTTGCTCCAAGAAGGCTCGCGCCTGTTGAAGATCCGGACCGGTTGCGAAATCCAACACAAATGCTTTCAACCGGCTGGGATTCATCCCGAGCTTCTGCATGACGTGATAAGTAGTGAGAAAGACGCTGCCGCTGTCAATCCCCCCGGAAAAACAGACACCGATCGGTGCATCCGTGGGAATGGATTGCAGCCAGCGCGCAATCTCCTCGGCCAATGCAGAGATATACATGGAACCGATTGCATCTAAATCGGCAGGCAGCTTTTCATCTCGAGGTACAAAGAAGCGCTCATACATCGGATCAGGATCCGGGCACCCGATCAGCTGCAGTTCAACCCTGTAATGCGCCGGAACCATACGGGTGTAACTGGGTCGAAACTGATCCTCCAACCCTTCTTTCTTGAGCCACTCAAAAATCGCATCGATGCGGGAAGAAACGATGAGCGCCGGTCCCTCCCGACGCTTCGCCAGGAAGTACCGCATAGGCCGATCCAGAGACCGTGCCATTCGCACCGTTTTACCGGACTTGGCCACTAGCGCAAACGAGCCCTGAATCTGATTGACAGCCTTCGCGGGACCCTCCAGCAAAAATCTGCGGGCTTCTTCGACGCTCAAGTCGTAAAGATGATTCGATCCTGGCTCCATGAGGTCAATCACCCGCTCGACATATTCGTCCACTTGTCACCTCGAATGATCCGCTCGCGCCTCGATCGGTAAACCACTAGCAGTGGGATTGTACATGTCGCCCTAAAAGCCATCGAATCGGGCCGTATTGACTTATGCCGATTCCACTCCCCTGAATTTTAAACCCTTCTGTTCACATCGAGTTGGGAACATTATGAGCCGCTGGCGCGAACCCTTGGTGATATCCTTACCTCGCCACAAAACGATTTACTTCAGATGCTCGCGAGCTAGCGACGTACCTGTCTCTGGATGGTAACTGTGATGGCGACTGCGAAGAAGCGGTCAAGCAAGTTCCTTGGGTTATTTCTTATTGCGATCGCGGCGATTGGCAAAGCCCCAAGCCAGGGGATGGGGCATCCGACTCCCACGCCCCCTCCGCCAGGAGCCAAGTCCCCTCAATGCTCGAATCGTCCGGTTCCTCAGCTCGAAGACATCACTCAAAAAGCGGGCATCACTTTTTCCCACGCTTTCTCGCCAGATAAACGATATATTGTCGAGTCGATGAGCGGTGGCGTGATCATCATCGATTATGACCGTGACGGCTGGCCCGATATCTATTTCACCAACGCGCCGACGGTGGATATGGCACTCTCCGGAAAGATGCCTCTGGGAGTTCTCTACCACAACAATCACGATGGCACCTTCACGGATGTCACCCAGAAGGCAGGCTTGACAAAGCCATGTCTCGCCATGGGGGGCGCCGTCGGGGACTACGACAACGATGGCTGGCCTGATCTTTACATCACCTGCCTCGGCGGCAATATTCTCTATCACAACAACGGCGACGGCACGTTTACCGATGTAACGGCCAAAGCAGGCGTCGCTGATGGGCGATGGTCAACAGGCGCATCCTTTGGCGACTACGATGGAGATGGATACGTGGACTTAATGGTGGCAAACTACGTCGATTTCCATCTCAACGATCTGCCGCGATTTGGCAGCACAACTTATTGCAAATATCGTGGAGTGGACGTGCAATGCGGCCCGCGGGGATTGAAAGGAGCAGGCGATGCTCTCTTCCACAATAACGGAGACGGTACTTTCACCGATGTTTCAAAACAAGCAGGTGTGAGTGATCCAGATGGATACTATGGGCTCAGCGTGGTCTGGGCTGACTTCAACAACACAGGTAGGCCTGATATCTACGTCGCCAATGACTCGACTCCCAAATTCTTATATCGAAATCTGGGAAACGGCAAATTCGAAGAGATCGGATTCGAATCTGGAACCGCGCTCAGCAATAACGGCTCAGAACAAGCATCCATGGGTATTGCTGTGGGCGACTATAACCACACCGGCCGGCCTTCTCTCTACGTGACCAACTTTGAAGAGGAAAACGATGATCTCTATCGCAACGACGGCGATTGGAATTTTTCAGAAGAATCTTTTCCATCCGGCCTCGCACTCGCATCCCTGCCGTGGGTGAAATGGGGAACTGCTTTTGTTGATCTGGATAACGATGGCTGGTTGGACCTGATTACCGTAAACGGCCACGTGTATCCGCAGATGGACTCTATCCTGTCCGATCCGGGTTATCGTCAACCAAAGCTATTGAGTCTGAACCAGGGGGATGGAACGTTCTGCGATGCGAGCGGGCAGGCCGGCCCGGCCCTCCAGGAAAAGCGCGTCTCGCGCGGGCTCGCCGTAGCGGACCTTTTCAATGACGGCAACATGGATATCGTTGTCAATGATCTCGACGGAGGTCCCATGGTCCTCAGGAATCATGGAATTCCGGGGCGCCATTGGGTCAGCTTCGAACTGGCTGGAACCAAGAGCAATCGTCTCGCTCTGAACGCGCGCGTGCAAGTTGTCGCCGGAGGAATGACGCAAACCGATGAGGTTCACAGTGGAGGAAGCTATCTTTCGCAGAACGATCTGCGCCTTCATTTCGGCCTGGGTTCAGCCGCGAAGATCGACAGCGTGGAAATTCACTGGCCCTCCGGCGCAGTCGATCACATCGGCAATCTCGCTGCGGATGAACATTATTTGGTGCTGGAAGGACATGAAATTGTCCCGGCGGAGCAGATTTACCCGCGCATGAAGGAACACTCCACCGGCAAAGCGCATTAGGCTCTCTCTATCAATTTGCGCTTATGGATTTTTTTTGTCATCGGCTGAGGTGCTGCCAGACACGGTCTGCGACTTCTGCAATTCGTCAGAGACTCTAAGCTCTTTTTCCGCATCAACGGTCCGCTGCGCGAGTTTGTATGCGCTGGCGAGCTCCTGATGGAACTTCGGTTCGTTCGGTTGGAGTTCAACTGCAGATTGAAGTTCCGCAATCGCGCCTGTTGCATTTCCATTCTCGAGTTCGATCCTGCCCAGCTCATAATGAGAGTCCGGATCTTTAGCATTCAATGCAAGCGCTGCCTGCAGTTCCTGGGTAGCCTTCTCACGCGCGCCTTGTAACTCATACACCTCGCCCAACCCGCGATGCACCTCGACGATCTCCGGATGTTTTGCTTCGAGCGACTCGAGTCGTTCCCGTCCATCAGAAACATGGCCAGTCTTCACAAGAGATTCGGCGTAGATGTACTGCATCTGAGGAATGGATCCTATCGTTTGATCTACTCCTTGAAGCGCGTCGATGCACCCGCTGTAATTTTGTGTCATGAACTCGCTCATCGCCAGTGCGGCGCGGGTGCCTGAATCGTCAGGATGTGCGCCGGCGTAGCGGGAAAGCGGCCCGGCAGCCTCTGCGAAGCGCGACGCCATAAAGGCTGCTCGTCCCCAGTTGTAATCCAATCCATCGAGCGTGGGGTTCCACGAAGCAGCACGTTCAAAGTACGTCAACGCATCGCTATAATCGCTGCCGCCGGCTGCAATGGCGCCCAGGTTGTTATAGCTGTCGGCAATTGCCGGAGCGAGATGTTTCCCGAATGCGTTCAACTCGCGGTCGGCTGTGGAATCCGTTGTCTTGTGGGCAGTCTCAGCGGTTACGGTAGAGCTCGGAGCGCCAGGCATTGAGCCCGTTGTCGCGTCGGCGTTTGCAAGAAGCCCTGCAAGTTCACTCTTATCCTGGGAAAGCACTTTGTTCGTCAACGTACGCGCGACGTCCATTTCCGCCCGCGCTTCTGTCTCCTTGTGCTGTTGCACAAGGATTCTGCCCAGCAGAAAATGAGCCTTTTGGATCTGATAGCGATTGCGCGAAGGATCGGAAGTGAGTTCGATTGCTTTGCGAAGATAGGGCTCAGCCTCATTGAGACGGTTCGTGTCGTAATACATCTGTCCCAGATATAAAAAAGCATCGGGATTGCTGGGGTTCAGTAATGTGGCCTGTTTCAAGTAACGCTCGGCCTCAGGATATCTGCTGTGAGTCGCTGCTAACTTGCCGAGCGCCGCATACGTGAGGAAATCATGCGGAGAGATCGCGAGTTCTTTCTTGAGCTCGGCATCAGCTTCCTGTATGGTGGCCTCATCCTGACCCGCCGCCAGCAAGGCTGCTGCCAGGCTATAGTGCGCTTCGGGCAGGCGTGGGTTCTCAGTGATCGCTTTCTTGAACTCGGCAACTGCGCGAGGCGCAAAGTCCGAATTGCCGTAGGCGCGGCCAAAGATCATATGGATCGCTGGCGTATCTCCAAAAGAGGCCTGCATCTCACTGAAGATTTGCACGGCACATGTTTCATCGTCCAAATCGAGGCACGCAACGGCAAGGTCATATCCATTTGCAAAACTGGGATCGAGCGCCATTGCTGCTTCCAGCTCTTTTCGCGCCTCCTGATCGCGATTCATCTTAAGAAGCGCGCGGCCAAGGATCTGGTGAGCTTGCGCAAGGGATTGCGGGCTACCCCCCGCATCCTTGAGATAAGCTTCTGCAAGTGATTGTGCGTGAGGAAAGTCATTGGCTTCGAGTGCGGCTTGCGCATATTCCAGGCGTAGCTCAGGCTCGTCAGGAACCAACGCCAATGCCTCATCGAAAAGTAAAGAGGCCTTGGTGTAATCGCCGGATTGGGCGCGACCCGCCGCTAACTGTCCGATAGCTTCCACGAGAAACGCACGAAATTCCCTGGCGGCTTGATCGCGATTACCCAATTTCAGGAAGTGCTGAGCAGAGTCGTAATGCTCTTGAAGATCTGAGCGGTTGGTTTGGGTTCGCTTTGTCTGAGCCGCTGAGACGGGAAGAAGAGAAAAGGCCGCAACCGAACTCCAGGCGACCAACTTGATCATTGAAGTGGACAAGAGAGACAATGCGACTCCATCAGCCGACATCGGGACAGGCTATGGTTCTCTATTTTGGCACGCCGGGTTCTTTTGTGCCATCCACTCGAAGTTCGCATTCGAGGAAGAATCCGAACAAATAAGCTTCTACGCCGAAGCATCCACTCATGAGCAGGGATATGTTTGAACAATGCGGAAGGCAAGCATGGAGGCTTGCCTTCCACACCGGTGACGGTTAGAAGAAGTACTTCGCATCCAATTCAATGATGCGCTGGTACGGCGACTGCGTCTTAGTATCCATCACACCAAACGGGAGACCTAAGGAGTTCGTAGTGCTGGTTTGGTTGAAGTGCGGCGTGATGGCCTTGGAGTTGTAATCCACGTTGTAGCTCAAGGCGAGCTCGGGCGATAGGCTGGCGAACTCCGGCAATGGATGGTTCAGCCAGTTGAATGCGCTGGCCCGTATCTGCACGTTTTGCCTTTCGTGAACGTGGAAGGTCCGGTAAATCGCCAGATCGTTGTCGAAGTAGGAAGCGGCGCGCATATAGGGGTAGCTCTGGCCACCTTGGGTTCCCACTGCAGGAGCCGCGAAGCAAGAGCCGTTCAGAACCTGATAGTGGGCCAGGTTCTTGGTTGGGTTACAGGTCAGCACCGGCATGATCGGAATGGAAGCGTCCGTTCCAAAGTACGTCGGATCGCCGATGCCGGTGCCGATACCGGTGTCTTTCGCAAGGTTGCAATTGGCCGAATTGTAGGTGCCCGATGAGTAGCAGGACGCGCCGCTGGTGTCCGTCGGCTGATTAATATAACTCTCTCCTAAACTGAAGTTCGGCACGCCATTCCCCAAGGCTGAGGGGATGTAACCGCCCGCCTGCCAGGTAGAGATGCCGGAGATCGTCCAGCCACCCCCAACCTGATTGAGGATGCTGCTTCCGGTGTGGAGAGTCCCGCTCTGGTAGCTATAGGTGGAGTTGAAGACAATAGGCCGGTCAATGGATGCCGGGCCATAATTTCCGGCGACCGAGAACGGGTTTTCCTGCAGGCTTGTAGCCAGCGCCTTTGACCATGCCCCGTTGAAGTTGAAGATTAACTTGCCTGCGGTCTTGATCCAGGATACCTGCAGAGCGTTGTAATTGGAGTAGGCAATGTCCTGGTTCATGTAGACGGAGGAAGTACCGTACGCGTAGCCGTAGGGGTGATAATCCGCGTTGGTGTTCCCCGTCGGGGTATAGGTGAAATTCGATAGGTTCGGATTCTTTGCCACGTTTTCCGGGTTAGTGGCTGTCACGCCCGTTACCGGATCGGGTAAGAAGAAGGATCCGATCGGCGCCTTATTCTGGTCGGCCAGAGCTGAGAAGTCGCTGCCCTCGATGTCTTCGCTGTAAGTAGGAAGCTGGCTGGTGCTGCTTCCTACGTAAGCAACCTCGAGCTGCGAATGCCATGGGAGCCTCTGGTCGATGGTGAAGTTATAGGCGTATGTCAGCGGTTGGCCATAGTCGCTCGGATCCATACCGTACTGGGATCCGCTGCTGCAGCCGATAATCGCCCCGGTCGTCACATTCGTGGTTGGGGTGCAGCCCTTATAGGCCAGGTTGTGGATCTCGCCGAGTTCGAGCCGATACCCGCCGGGCAGGTTATAGGCCAGCACGTCTTGCGCGGTCTGCAGTTGATTGTCGACATCGTTAACCTGGGTGACGAAGCGATATGCGCCCCATCCGCCCCGGACCACCGTATTGCCAGTCCCGAACACGTCGTAGGAGAGCCCAAACCGTGGGTCGGGATAGACAAAGCGATTCGGCTGACCGCTGAGCGGAACGCCGGCGTCAATCCCATGCCAGTAGAAGCCGGGAGCGTACTTGCCGGAGTCATAATCCGATTGCACGCGGAGCGGGTAGAAGACCGCTACGCCGATGCCGTCGCGGTCATACCAATGGCCCACATGCTCCATGCGGATGCCCAGTTCAAGCGTCAGACGGCTGGTGGCCTTCCAAGTGTCGTCCACGAAGGCCGCCGTCGCCATATAAGCGAGATCCTGAATGGGTGACGCATTGTTCTCGCTGTAACTGGATGCGCTGCCCATCACGAAATTAGCCACTGCGTTGTACGGCGAGCCAACCGTAGGTTGTCCTGCGGCGACATAATCGTTGTCTTGTCCGGCGGCAAAGTTAAGGCTGCCGTCCTGGAAGGTGCTGTCTGAGCTCTGGAAGTTATCCGTGGTCTGCGTGAATCCGCCCAGCTTGATCGTGTGCCTTCCCCAAACTTTAGTGAGCGTGTCGCTGAACTGCGGTGCTTCTTTCTTGACTGCATACTGTCCCGGAGGATTCTCGAAGATGGACGCCTGCGAGAAATCCGGAAACGTATAGCTACCGGCGCTGCTGTAAGCGGGAATGTTGAGAGACTGGGTGGAAAAGACTTTGCCGTAGGTATAGCCCAGGGTGGTCCGGTACGCTGCCGAAGGATCCGGCTCGGTAAACGGGAAGCTGCCGAAGGCCCATGCGGCCATAAAGTCCATGGTGGTCGAGGCGTTGAAGTTGTGAACGATATGCCCGGCCATGGTTTTGCCGCGGAATACCTGGCGCTCACCTCCGCCTGGGAACGGGATGGCATTACCCGGCGTCCAGTAAAGGTGCGCGCCGTTGCCGCTTGCCAGGTCAGAGTTGTAGGCCTGCTGGTAAGAGCCGTAGATCTTTGTGTTGTCGCCCAACTGGTAATCGATGCGGAAGCGATAGATCCATCCATCGTTGATATTGGGGATGGCTTCAAACCAGTTCGCTCCATTTTTTCCGGTTGCTGCCGGATTGTAGTTGGCCTTGGGCCAGATTTTGGCCAAAGCTGCTGCGCCGGGATCGAGGAATCCCCCGGGAAACTTCTGGCCCACATCGCCGCCGGCCGACCCATAGGACGCAAGGCTGGCGGATGAGGTCGCGGTCGCGGTTTGGCCCGCGGCGTTCACGAAGGTGGTGCCGCCAAGATCGCTGCACCAGCCTCCCTGAGGATAGCTGCCTGTCGGCTTTGCGAAGAAGCCGTTGGGGCAGAGGGCAAGGTTATCGGCGTTATCCGTGCTGAAGTCGCCGGCCATCATCTCCGGGGTGGGAATATAGGAGCTCAGTGTGTTGCTGTTGCCCTGGTTCTGCAGCCAGCGCTGGTAGCCGCCCCAAAACATGAGCTTCTTGTGCGTGCCGGGAACCGGACCGCCAAAATCGCCGCCCGGATAATAATAGTGCGCGGCGCCCTGGGGATTGCCGGCGTGGTTATCGGCCCAGTCATTCGCATTGAGAACGTTGTTGCGGGCGTTAAAGTATCCCTCTCCGTGGTAGCTTGTGCCGCCCGACTTGCTGATGGTGCTGATCACCACAGGGCCGAACGGAACGTCAGCACCAAAGTTCGAGGCCTGCACACTGACTTCGGACGTAAACTGCGGCTCGACGATATCCAGGGACTGCGCCATATCTCCCACGTCAATGATGTTGGCGCCGTCAGACAAAAGCGTCGATCCGCCGCGATTGACCGCTCCGTTGAGATCGATTCCTCCGCCAAGCGAGCTCTGTTGCACGTTGACACTGAGATCGCTGAACATGGGACTGTTTTGCGTAAGACCACCGGCAACGGTAGTCGCACCGGGCAGCACCTTGAGCGATTCGCTGACGTCCTCGCCCTCCAGCGGAAGATTGCCGATGTCCTGGCTGCTCAGAACGTCGGTACGTTCGCCATTTTCAACCGGAATCATCTCCTGATCGGCAATGACCGAAACCGTCTGAGTTGCGGTACCCACGGTGAGAATAAAGGCCGGAACTGTGCGCTCATCGCCGGCGTGCAGCACGATGCCGGTAATCTGCTTCGGTTCGAAGCCTTTGGCGGATGCCTTCAACGTGTAAATGCCAGGCACTACGGATGGAAAAGCATAGAGACCTGTGCCATTGGTCTCAACTACGCGGCTTTCGTTCGTTGCCTGGTCCGTGAGCGTGACCTGAGCGCCAGGAATCACCCCTCCGGACGGATCCTGCACCGTTCCTGAAAGCGTGGCGGTCACCTGGGCTCGCGCCGTTGACGGAACGACAAAAGCCACAACCGTCAACAACAGCAAAGACATGATCCCGCGGCAGTCGAACCACCGCCACAGGTACCCCGGAAATATACTCTCGTGGCAATTCCGCGCCGTATGGGCGCTTGTCAACACTCTAGCGTCAGGCCTCTCGCGATTCATACTGTCCTCCATTGTTGTTCGCGCCTGGCAGTACATGCAGGCTCTGCAATCCACTGTTCGTTTTTGAGCGGTAGCCGTCTGTCGGCGTGGCACGAACTATATGCAGGTTGAAAATGCACTGTCAATAAGAAAATCGCGAACTCCCCTCAAGAAAAGCGATTTATCTCGATAGTTTTCCGTGCGGGCAAGCGTCCTGTGACCTGTCCGTGACGGGCCATGCGCAAGCGGACGATCTTCCATCATGAGCTTTTTCTTGCTAATCCGCGCTTGATTGACTAATCGATTTAGCGAAGACTACACTACCCTGGAGTTCAAGGTCACGGACCGTATGTGACGGTCATTTACAAGGCACTGAAGCGGTTAGCTTCGGGCATTTTTCCTGGCGCGGCTGCATCGCTTGTGGGAGACTGATCTGCGACCTAGGTTAGAGCTGAATCTACACGAAATTTTTTCGGTGCATGGCTACCGTTGCCTTCTTCCGCTCATGCTGGAGCAGAAGACAATGCAACCAAGCCGCACGATATGAAAGACGTACGGGTCCCGCGTATCACGAGGGACGCAATCCGGCGCGATCGTTGTGGTTGACCACTGAGGAGGAGACGATGATCGCTCAGAGTGCGCCAGGAAACGGAGCTAGCGCCGCGACTCACCACGGGGACCCCGAGCGGGATGACGTTCAACGCCAACTCGATCGAATCCTGGCCAGCCCGGTCTTCCACAACAGCAAGCGGTACGCGGCGGTTCTCCGGTTTATCGTTGAGCAGACGTTGCAGGGTTTTGGCGACCGGCTCAAGGAAAGAACGATCGGCATCGAGGTCTTCGATCGCCCTCCCGACTACGACACGGCGACCGATCATGCGGTACGCAGCGCCATGGCCGAGGTTCGCAAACGGTTGGCGCAGTATTATCAGCAAAGCCGGCCCGAGGAATTGAGAATTGAAGTTTTACCGGGCTCCTACATGCCGCAATTCCGCTGGCCCGAAGAGCATTTCCTTCCGGCAATTCCTGCGCCTCTCGCAACCCCGGAACGGATCGAACATGCAGCCGCTCTTCAGGCAATAGAACAACCCGAACGTCGCTCCTGGCTGCGCCGCTGGCTGATCCTCTCCTGCCTCGTCCTGTTCACATCCCTTGCCGTCCTTATCGTGACTTTACGCACCCGCGGCCCCTTCGAGGATTTCTGGCGGCCGGTTTTGTCTGCACGCGCGCCGGTTCTTCTCTGCATAGGAAATGTGGAGGGCGGGCGGCGGCCATCGGAAAATAATCCGGTATCGAGCGCCATCGTCTCGCTCAGCGATTTTCATAACTCCGCAACCCACACCGTCAATGTGTACGACGCGTTCACCATGGCCAAATTTGCCGGACTCATGCAGGCCAACGGACGGCCCTTTAAGCTTGCCTCTCAGTCGGATGCCACCTTCACGGATTTGCAGAACGGGCCCGCCATTTTAGTTGGATTGCTGAACAACGATTGGACTGAACGCTTAGTCTCGAAACTTCGATTTACCGTAGATCAGCCCACGCCGGATAAGGTCACTCTCCGTGATCGCAACAATCCCGCGAATATGGATTGGTCCATCGACTATGCGACTCCTTATCTGAATCTGACCAGAGATTATGCACTGGTTCTCAGAATGGTGGACCCGAAGACAGAACAGATGGTCGTTGTGGCAGCCGGTATTACCGTCTTCGGCACCACTGCTGCGGGAGACTTCTTGACCAGCCCGCGTGAAATGAAAAAGCTGGCTGCCATCGCTCCGCCAGGATGGGAAAAAAAGAATATGGAGCTGGTTCTCTCGACGGAGGTAATTCGCGGCCGGTCAGGACCAGCAAGCATCCTCGCTGCCCAATTCTGGTAGAACCCGCGCGACAGCCGGTTGCACGATAGAAATGGCTGCGGAAGCAAGAAACATCCGGCGCGTCAGCGTGGTATTTCATAAAATACTCCTCTCCGATGCATGCCGCTCGGTTCGCTATCTAACCGCTAAGACCGTCTTTACGCGGATTAGTTCAGGCTATGGTTGCCAAACTAAGTGGACGAATCGTCATTACAACGGCTCCAATGCATTCGTTTTGAATATGCGGTTGGGTTTGCGGAGCGTTACGGATTCTCTGCGTTACAATCAGACGCAAGACAAGCCACCTTTGCGCGCCTCTGGCCTAGCTTGCAGGGATGCAATGATCATTCGCACCGCCGATCGCCGTCAGCCCCGCTCCAACAGGAACACGATATACCCAACCGCTTGCTTGCACCTCCTCTCTGCCTTGTTCGCTGTCCTGGCAGGCCTGATCACCAGCCAGGCGCAAGAATCTCGAACGTCTGTGCAACCGATCGAATCGTTAATTCGAGCGCATGAATACGATCAGGCCCTTCAGCTAACTCAAACAGGCTTAAGTAAGACTCCCAATGATTTCCGGCTCTGGACGCTCCAGGGCATTACCCTTTCTCTCCAGGGAAACAATGCGAGCGCGCTCCATGCATTCCAGAAAGCTCTGGACCTGTCTCCCCATTACGTTCCCGCCCTCAAAGGCGAGGTGCAGCTTCTCTATACCGCAGGCGACACGCGCGCGATCCCGCCCCTCAAGGAGATATTGAATCTTGATCCGAAGGACGAAACCGCGCACGAAATGCTCGCCATGCTGGAAAAGCGCGAGGGACACTGCGCACCTGCAATTGATCACTTCGCCAAGAGTCCTGATTCAACTGCAATGCATCCTGCTTCGCTCGAGGCATACGGTGATTGTCTGGTGCAGCTCGGACAGATGCACAACGCAATCCCTGTATTCCAAAAGCTTACTGCGCTTCTTCCGGACAAAACGTATCCCAAGTACGATCTCGCTGTCGTTTTGGTTGCAGCCAAGGAAAATGACGCGGCGCTTCAAGTGCTCAGCCCACTGCTCACTCCCGATCAGCAGGATCCGGATATTCTGAGCCTGGCGTCGGAGGCATATGAGGCCGCCGGTGACACACCGAAGTCGGTGGCTTTGCTTCGCCGGGCCATTGTTCTGAGTCCTGAGACTGCAAGTTACTATGTCGCGTTTGCCTCTCTTTGTCTGGATCACGATTCATTCCAGGTCGGCATTGATATGTTGAATGTCGGGCTCAAACACATTCCCAACGACCCGTCGCTTTACGTCTCCAGGGGACTGCTCTATGCGCAGCTTGCGCAATTCGACAACGCTGAGGCCGACTTCAAAAAGGCCGAACAACTTGATTCAACCCTGAGCCTGGGTTCCTATGCCGCCGATCTTGCTGAGTTGGCAAAGAACAATCCGGATGAAGCACTGTTGAAGGTGCGATCACAGCTCAAGGCGCATCCTGAAAGCCCGCTGCTCCACTATCTTCTGGCCGAACTGATGATGAAGCGAGCTCCGTCAGCGGATAGCCCGGCCTTTCAGGAGGCGTTGCGCTCGGTTCAAATCGCCATCCAACTACAGCCGGATCTGGTCAGCGCGAGAGACCTTCTCGCCAGCATCTATCTTTACTCCGGCCAATACAGTCTCGCCATCGAACAATGCCGGATTGCCTTGCAAGATTCTCCTTCCGACGAGGCGGCAGCATATCACCTTCTCATTGCCTTGAAGCATTCCGGACAAAATACTACGGACGAGATCAAGATACTCGTCAAGAAAATATCGGATATGTATCAGACATCCATGCGACAGGAATCTGATCGAAAACGATTCAGACTTGTCGAACAGGGTTCGCCGCCATCTCAATAAGCAGTGCGCGTTCCACCGGGGCCGCGCTTCCGCCTGTATAAATTTCCGGTAGTGCACTCGGCGTTTTATCAAGACGGTCCATAAACGTGGTACTGCGTAAAACTCACGTCGTTGAGGTACTCCTGAAGCGGAGATTCCGCAAGTCTGAATCTTCGGTAGATCTCATCGTGCCGTGCGTTCGAGCCCTGCGGCCATAGAATCGGCGTGAGATAAACAGCCACGCGTTTGATGGGACAGAGATAAATGGCTCCGCCCAGATTCACAGGAGCATAATCCACCGCCGTGTCATATTCCTCAGCCGCATCATACGCACCCCCAGCCTCGGAGGCCGGCTGGTGTTTTTTCCAGCGCCTCATCTCGATCAGCCGCAGAATTGATCCATCGGCCGGATTCAGTGCAATCTCCCCGTGAATATCCACCGAAAGCGACTTATGGGATACAAGTACTGAATACCGGAACACTGCCAGAAGACCAGATAACCCTTCTTCCCAGTGATTCCAGGTCATATTCCCGTGAGCAATCATCTTTGGCACCCAAGCGAGTACCTTTCCAAACTCTTCGGTAGTGCTCACCGCATTCTCGGGACATGCAAATTCCCCTCCTCTCTCGGCAAGCGCATGCAGTTCATGGCCGTTGCGGTTCACAACCGTCACGCTGCTACGATCGATCACGCTTATCCTCTGGTACCCGATCTTCGGCTGCCCAGGACACTCCCAGTTCGCTGCAGAAGGCGCGCGCAAGAAATCGAGCGCAAAGAGCTTGTCCTGCAAATCGGCTGAAATCACTGTCGCCGTTCCTTCAAAACGTGCCGTCCGTCGCGTTGCAATGAAGTTCGGCCAATTGGCAACTGTCTTCTCCACATAATCTGCGCTCCGGCCCAGCATCGCGGCCTCCTCGGCGGGAGTGGGCGCGCGCCGCAAAGGAAGTTCGGACACAGGAGAATCAAGAAAGACAGATTCATCGGCAATCGCGATCAGGGCTTCTCTCGCCTTCGCGCCCGATAGCTCCTTCTCAAGGCGCGCGAGCCTGGTGACGCTCAGCCGCTCGGTCAATTTCATCTCGGAGATTTGTCTCGCAAGCCGCCGATCTCTTCTGCTGTGAGCGGTCGCGATCATCTGTTCCAACTGTTCCACGGTAACCCGCTGCGTAACAGCCGGCTTTTCAGCCCAGGCTGGCCAGGCAATCTTCATCACGAAGAGCAGGATCACCCATTGCCGCATTCCATTCCCCTCCCGCGGAGCAGCGGGCTCGTTTACTGCATTTTAGGAAAATCGCGCTGCCGCATTCCATCCAGGCACCGGCCAGGAAAGTACCGGAGTACGGTATCGCCAATGATCCACGGACATGATAGAACGAGACAACAAAAACACGCTGCTATGATCGTTGCAGCAAAAACGGCTCGTGGATTTTGGCATCTAAACAAAATCGCGCACGTTCTTGAACGGCGGCGGGCTTGGTGAGGCGTATCGCCGTGGACAGTGGTTAGCTGACTGGGCAAAGAGCTTCTCAATGAAAGGTGCTCGGAAAGGCGCTCGATGACCAAAGGTCTCCGCAAAGGACTGGCCAGCTACGGTGACGAGTCCTTCTCGCTGTTTTTGCGCAAGGTCTTCATCAAGGCCATGGGCTACTCCGACGACGCGCTTGATCGCCCCATCGTGGGTATTACCAATACCTACAGCGACTACAATCCATGCCACGGCAATGTGCCTGACCTGATCGAGAGCGTGAAACGCGGCGTGATGGCAGCCGGCGGCATGCCAATGGTATTTCCCACCATCTCGATTCACGAGAGCTTTGCGTTTCCCACGTCGATGTTTCTGCGCAACCTAATGGCGATGGATACCGAAGAGATGATCCGCGCACAGCCAATGGATGCGGTGGTTGTCATTGGTGGTTGCGACAAAACCCTGCCGGCACAGTTAATGGCCGCGGCAAGCGTGGATCTGCCCACAATTGCGGTTCCAACGGGGCCCATGATCGTTGGCCATCATCGCGGCGAGATATTGGGCGCGTGCACGGATTGCCGCCGGCTCTGGAGCCAGTTTCGCGCGGGCAAAGTGGACGAAGAAGAAATCGAACGCATTGGCGGGTGTCTTGCGCCTTCCGTTGGCACCTGCATGGTGATGGGGACAGCCAGCACCATGGCCTGCATTCTCGAGACAATGGGGTTGTCTTTGCCCATGAGCGCGACCGTCCCAGCGGTGTATGCCGAGCGCAGGCGCATCGCCGAAGCGAGCGGCAGGCGCGCCGCGGAGATGGCCATTCGCGGAGGGCCTAAACCAAGCGAGCTTATCACCACGGCTTCCGTGTTCAATGCCATGGCCGTGCTGCAGGCCATCGGCGGCTCAACCAACGGAATCATCCATCTGACGGCGATCGCCGGCCGCGCAGGCGTGCCCTTGGATCTGGAAGTGTTCGACCGGTTCGGGCGCCAGATTCCGGTGCTGTTGAATTTGAAGCCGTCGGGCGCGCATTACATGGAGCACTTCCACAATGCCGGAGGTCTGCCTGCGCTGATGCGCGAGCTGAAACCGTTTCTCCATCTCGATGCACCGACCGTCAGCGGCGAAACGATTGGCGATGTGATTGCGCAAGCCGAGGAAGCATCTGACCCGGACATCATTCGCAGTCTGGCCACGCCGGTCAAAAAAGAAGGCACTATGGCGGTGTTGCGCGGCAATCTTGCGCCGCATGGCGCCCTCATCAAACAGTCGGCCGCTTCGCCGGAGCTGATGCTCCACACAGGCCGCGCGGTGGTCTTCGATTCGGTCGGCGACATGATCGCACGCATCGACGCGCCCGATCTCGATGTTCACGCCGGCGATGTTTTGGTTCTGCGTAACGCTGGCCCCAAAGGAGCGCCAGGCATGCCGGAGGCCGGATATCTCCCGATCCCGATGAAGCTGGCCCGCGATGGAGTGAAGGATATGGTCCGGATCTCCGACGCGCGCATGAGCGGCACAGCCTTCGGCACGATCGTTTTACACATCGCTCCGGAAGCTGCGGCGGGCGGCCCATTGGCGATCGTCGAGACTGGCGACCGGATTCTGCTGGATGTGGAAGCACGCAAAATCGAGCTGTTGATCGATGATGCAGAGCTCGTGCGCCGCTTGACGGCATGGAAGCAAAGGCCGCCGCATCGCAAACCGGCAACCCGGGGGTACGCAAAACTCTTTGAGGATTGTGTCTTGCAAGCCAATCAAGGTTGCGACTTCGACTTCCTCCTGCGCGATGGGTCAATTGACAAGAATCTTTAAAATAGAACAGCTCTCGCTGGAACTGGTTGCATAAATGGTTTCGTAACAGGGCACGACTTTAGTCGCGCCGCAAAAGCCTCATGAACACTGGGGCCTTAGCCCCTGAGGGAAGTTTCTTTACCTGACCAGACCATTTATGCAACCAGCTCTAGAACGATTCCTGAGCTGCCGCGCCCCGGAGGCGGTAGCTTCAAATCAACGAAACCAATAGAGAGCCGTCGACATAGTATGGGTTCTCATCAAGGTACATACTGACTCAGGAGTCGCCGTAAATTCAGGAAGGTAATACCCATTTCCAGAAAAGTGAAGCCAATAGCCTCTTCCATCGGATAAGCTGTTTGCGACAATGCTCTCCGCCAGCCACATTGCCGAATTGCGCGCCGCGGTCGGCGAGGACGGTCTCATCACCGGGCGAAGCCAGTTGCAGACCTATGAATGCGACGGCCTGACCAACTTCCGCGCGCTTCCCGGCGCAGTCGTGCTGCCGCGCAGCGCTGCTGAAGTGCAGGCCGTGGTGCGTGTGTGCGCGCGGCACAAGATTCCCTTCGTAAGCCGCGGCGCGGGCACCGGCCTGAGCGGAGGTGCGCTCCCGGCCGAGGGTGGGGTTGTCATCAGCCTGGCGCGCATGAATCGAATCCTTGAAGTCGACATCGCGAACCGTTACGTGATCGTCGAGCCCGGCGTGATCAATGCGCATGTCACACAACGTGTCGCGCCTGACGGTTATTTCTATGCACCCGACCCTTCGTCGCAGTCCGTGTGTACGATCGGCGGGAATGTAGCCGAGAACTCGGGCGGCGCGCACTGCCTCAAATATGGCTTTACGGTTACCCACACTCTGGCGCTTGACGTTGTCTTGCCAAATGGCGATCTGGTCACTCTCGGCTCGCGGGCACTGGATGCTCCTGGTTACGACTTGACCGGTGTATTTGTGGGCTCCGAAGGGACTCTGGGCGTAGCTACAAGGATCACGCTGCGCATCGTCAAGCAACCTGAGGTCGTGCAAACGCTGCTTGCCGCCTTTCATTCTCCGCAAGCTGCCGGACAGACCGTAAGCGACATCATCGCGGCCGGCATGTTGCCCTCTGCACTCGAAATCATGGACACGCTCTCCATTGAGGCTGCAGAAGCGGCCGTGCATGCGCACTACCCGATGTGTGGAGGACTGCTCCTCGTGGAGTTGGATGGCCCATCGACCGAAGTCGAAATCCTGATGCACGAAGTTCGTGCAATCTCCCAAAAGAACGGCGCTACGGAGATTCGCTTGGCGCAGTCGGACGAGGAACGGATGCTTGTCTGGAAAGGACGCAAGGCGGCATTTGCCGCTATGGGCCGCATCTCTCCGAATTACATCGTGCAAGACGGTGTCATTCCGCGCACGGCTTTGCCTCGCGTGCTGGCTGAGATCGCGGGCATGGCTGCAGATGTGAATCTGCGCGTGGCCAATGTCTTCCATGCCGGCGACGGCAACCTGCATCCGCTGGTTTTATACGACCGCGCGATTGAAGGGCAGGAAGAGATTGCGCTTGATCTTTCCTACCGCATTCTGCATCTCTGCGTAGATAACGGCGGCTCGATCACCGGCGAGCACGGCGTCGGCAAGGAAAAACAGGAAGCGCTCGGCTATATGTTTGCAGAACCGGATCTCGCGACCATGCAGTTGGTACGTTGCGCCTTCGATCCGGAAAACATTGCCAATCCGGACAAAATATTCCCCCGTCCGCGGTTGTGTGCGGACCGCCCCGGGCCGTATCGGCCACATCCGCTGGAAACCGCCGGAGTCGCGGAGATCTTCTGATGAGTGCTTCAACTGCACTATCGTTAGAAGAGGTGCGGTCCCATCTTGCCTCCATGGTCGGAGATGAGCACGCGAATCTACGTGGCGACGGGATTCATGCAGCTCCTGCAAACATACTCCAGATTGCAGAGGTTCTTCGATTCGCCCATAAAAATGATTTGAGTGTTGCTCCTGCAGGTGGAGGCACGAAGGCGGGTTGGGGCAATCGGGTTCCTGCGCGGATTCGGTTGAGCACCAAGCGATTGACTTCCCTGATCGAGCACTCCTGGCAGGATATGACGTGCACCGTGGAAGCCGGCTCCACATGGGCCACAATGCAGGCCGAACTCGCTCGTCATAGCCAGATGGTTGCGCTCGATCCACTTTGGCCGGATCGTGCGACCGTTGGCGGCATTGCCGCGGTCAATGACAGCGGCGCCCTGCGGCTGAAATACGGCGGACTGCGCGATCTGATCCTGGGCATGACCCTTGTGCTTGCAGATGGGACGATTGCAAGGACCGGAGGCAAGGTGGTGAAGAACGTAGCCGGTTACGATCTTCACAAACTTATGACGGGAAGCTTCGGTACGCTTGGAGTGATCGCAGAAGTTAACTTCCGTCTTCATCCCATGGAAGAACACGCGGGCACCTGGAGCGCGACTGCTTCTGACGTTGCGCAATTTGAATCACCCTTGCGTGCTTTGCTCGATTCCCAGATTGCCCCGTCGTGCGTACAGGTGCGTGTGAAGCGCGAAAAATGCGCAGTCGATATTCGAATCGCAGCGGTTCCGCATTGCCTGGATGAGCAGGCGGATCGGCTGGAAAAAGTCTTCGAATCTTTCCATCTTGCGGTATCGACAGAGGAGGTTTGGCAGGCACGGCAGGAGCTCTTTGACCGCGACTATGCCGTTATCCTGAAGGTTTCTCTGCTGCCTGCCGAAATCTGCTCAATTCTATCGGAGTTGCAGCAGCAGGCAGTCTCTGACAGACTGGATATCCATGCCGTTGCCCAGGCAAATGGCCTTGTAACGGTCGCCTTCGGCGCCGCAACCGATGAAGTGATTGCTTCCGTCGAGTACCTTCGCACCCGAGCCCGCAATTCCGGCGGCAGCGTGGTCGCACTTCAAATGCCGGATGAGCTGCGCGGACGCCTCGACGTGTGGAACTGCGACTTCAATGCGCTGCCTCTGATGCGTGAAATCAAGCGGCGCTTTGACACCAAGCAGATTCTCAACCCGGGCCGATTTGTAGGAAATATCTAAACGCTCATGCCCCACACTGCCGCCCAGAAAGAACAGCATCCATCCGGTTTCGATGCGCATCACGCACCGGAGAGGCGGTACATCGATGACTGCGTGCACTGCGGTTTTTGTCTGCCCGCCTGCCCCACTTATGTGCTCTGGGGCGAAGAGATGGATTCGCCGCGCGGGCGCATTTACATGATCAAGAAAGTGTCTGAGGGCGAGGGGCCGCTCGACACGCGCTTCCGCCAACACATGGACAATTGCCTCGGCTGCATGGCGTGCGTGACGGCTTGTCCCTCAGGTGTCGAATACAACAAGCTGATCGAGCCCACACGTGCGCAGGTTGAGCGCAATATTCCGCGCGATGCAGGCGAACGGCTCTTTCGCAAATTGCTCTTCGCAACTTTTCCGTATCCCGCGCGGCTGCGTCTGCTCGCACTTCCACTCCTCGTATATCAGAAGAGCGGACTGCAGGCGCTTGTGCGCAGCACTCAAATCCATAATCTGTTGCCCAAGCGCTTAGCAGCCATGGAAGCTCTATTACCCGAAGTTCCGAAGGGCGTTTTTCACAACCTTCCCGCCACCATCAAGCCTGCCGGAACGCCGCGTCGCCAGGTGGGAATGTTAAGCGGATGTGTGCAGCAGGTCTTTTTCCCGCACGTGAACGCCGCTACCGTGCGTGTGCTGACGGCGGAGGGTTGCGAAGTCATGATCCCTCGTGAACAGCCCTGCTGCGGAGCGCTGATGGTGCACTCCGGCATGGAAGCCGAGGCGATCCTATTTGCAAAAAAAATGATCGCTGCTTTCGAGGCCGCCGGTGTGGACACCATTGTCATTAACTCAGCCGGCTGCGGATCGACGATGAAAGAGTACGGCTATCTCCTGCGCGATGATCCTGCCTGGGCTGATCGTGCTGCGGCATTTTCGGCAAAATGCAAAGACATTTCTGAAATTCTTTGCGAACTCGAACCGCACGCGCAGCGAAATCCACTCAAACTGCGCATCGCTTATCATGATGCGTGCCATCTGCAGCATGCACAGGGCGTGCGCTCGCAACCTCGCAAGCTGTTATCTGGAATTCCAGAACTCACCCTCGCCGAGACCCCAGAAGGCTCACTGTGTTGCGGCTCTGCCGGCATCTATAACCTGCTTGAACCCGACACCGCAGCTCAACTTGGCGATCGCAAGGTAGAAAATCTGCTCACGACCGGTGCGCAAGCCGTTGTTTCTGCCAATCCCGGATGTCTGCTGCAATTGATGAACGGCCTTCGCCAACGTGGCCTGAAGACGATGCCTGCCTTCCATATGATCGAATTGGTCGACGCATCGATTCGCGGAGTCCAAGCAGGCGATCTCTTGCGGGGAGATAAAATTTCATGCATTGAGGCAAATGGATAGCATGATTTCTACCGTTCGCGCCACTGATCTTCAATCCGCTGCCAGCCTTCTGCTCAAAGCCCGACGCACGGCTACACCCATCGCCGATCTTCCCGCCGCGTTACAACCTGTGTCGATTGAAGAGGCTTACCTTGTGCAGGATACGCTGGCTCATGCGCTCGATCCTGCAGGCTTGCGTGCGTGGAAGGTTGGGGCACCCGCGCCGGATGCAACGCCGCTCTTTGCGCCCATGATCTCCGCATGGATTCACGAGGACAACGCGACTCTTGATGAACCGCGGATCAGACTGCGCGGCCTGGAAGCTGAGATCGCCTTTCTCATCGGCGAAGATCTTCCGCCCCGCAAGCATCTCTATTCGCGTGACGAAATTCGCGCAGCCATCGCAGGCTGTCATCCCGCCATCGAGGAGCTCGAGTCGGGATTGGCAGTGCCCGCCCAAGCTGCACGCCTTTCCATGATCGCAGACCTGCAAACACATGGCGGATTCGTCTACGGCCCAGCCGTTCAAGACTGGCAACAGATCGATTTTGCAAAAGAGTCGGTGACGCTCTCCCTGGACGGCAACGTGATGGCCGCGCGCACAGCCTCCAATACGGCCGGAACCGACCTGCTGCGATTGCTTCTCTATCTTGCCAACGAAGGCGCAGCACGGACAGGCGGCCTAAAGCGCGGGACCTGGATAACAACCGGAAGCTGGACAGGCAATACGTTTGCGCCGGCAGGTTCAACGGTAAACGTGAGATTCTCGACTGCGGGCGCCGTGTCACTGCGCTTTGCCTAAAGACTGATAATTGAATTTCATAGTGCGTGGCAAGTTGGCATTGCCTCGAATTTATCCTTTGGACGTGTTTTTCGAGGAAGGAGCTGATACATGACTGTTTCCATCGGCCAGCCTGGCATTGAAATTCTTGCCCCGGTCAGCGAGAGCTACGCCTTAATCCTGACGACGGATGCGATCGCGTTTGTCGCCGA
>JASHQE010000084.1 GCA_030037705.1 Acidobacteriaceae bacterium
AACGAAGCCGGCTCAGACGAAGGTTTTCTCTTGCCATCTGAAGTTCGGTCTTCGTGGAATTGGTCTGTTCAAAAGTAGTTTTCACGCTCGCAAGAGCATCCTGGTAGTCCTTCGAGAACAGCCGCGTGGCAATCGCCTTGTCTGTCTGGGCCTGCTTGGCTTGAAACTGAAATTGGAGCTGTTCCCTGCGTGCCCCGAACCAATCGGAGATGGGGATGTCCAAGTGCACGAATCCTGCGTATCCGCGATTACGGACGGACCATTGTTGGGAATCGAGACCGTATTGAAATGCAAGGTCGAGTTGGGGAAGCATCCGCGCACGGGCCTGCCGAGAATCCGCCATGTATCCGGCCGCCTCGGCATCAAAGAGCCGGAATTCCGGGCGCTTCAGAAAGTCCGTAGCAGATCCGCTTAACTGAGATGGGATCGGGTTTTGATCTAGGTCATCTGACAAGATCAACTGCTGCGCTACATCCGTTGTCCAAAAGGATGCCAGGTCATGATTCGCCAAGTCGGCTTCGAGATCGGAAGCCTGTGCTGCATTCTGAAGGACAGCGACCTCAAGAGAGGCTTTGTTCTGGTCGGCGAGCGATGCCTCATCGCCAGCTACCAGATTCTTCACTTTTTGTTCAAAGTCGCGCGCAGCATCGAGATTTTCGTGTGCCGAGACAGATAAACGACGTGCGAGAAGCAGATGATAGTAAGCAACCCCAACAGCGCGAGTAAGATCGCGATCTGAGATTGTCACCTCCGCCGCAGCGATTTGTTCGTTCGCCTGCGCCCGACCTAGTAATGCGCGAAGCCGACCATTCGTATCGACCTCGAGAGAAGACGACCCCAGTGCTGAATATTCGCGTATGCCGTTCAACGCGATAAAGCTGAATTGGTTTCTGTCATAGAGGAGCGGACTGTTGTAAGTGAATGTTCCGCCGGCAGACACTTTTGGCAGGAAGTTCGCTCGAGCTGCAAGCACTCCCTGCCGAGCGGCAAGAAGTTGTTGCCTAGCTCGCAGGACTGTCGATGGGGCGCTTTTTGCCAACGCGATGCATTGATCGAGTGTCAGCGGAGGCGCAGCTTGCGCTCCGGCGACTACTGGGAGAAAGGCCACTATGAGAAATGCTGCTCGAACGGATAGCCGCACCCGCAGGAATCTAAGCGCGTGTTTGAGCGGGGAGGAACGGCTCTTCAGGTTGTCGATTCCAAGATGCATGGTGGCTCGCAAAGATGCGTCGTAGGAGCCATCAGCCAGCGCGCCGGCGGTTCCGGTGGAGCCCCATCACCATGGATTGTCGACACGTTGAGTCCGAAGAGACCGATAGAAGAGAGCTTGAAGACTGGAGTGGTTGTTAGACAGGTTGGCGGTTGTCGAGCAGCCTGCCCACGGCCAAGACAGAAATTCCGGGGGGTCAGTTCTCGAAAAAAATGCAATTGCGACAACTAGTGTCGACCTCAATTATAACGACACTTTGGCCGATGAATCGCCCTTCGCAACTTGGCACGCTTCTTGGTTTCAATTGGTCCAATGAACCGACGAGCGGATGTTAGCTTCTCGATGACTGCGTCGGTCACGATGTCCTCAACCGAAAGACCCTGTCTCGATGCGAGCTCAATGAGCTCAATTTCCATTGAATATGGCAATCTGAGATAGAAAGTTTCATCCTCGGTTCCGTCTGTCATTTCTCACCTCATCGTGTGCTTATTCATCGGTCACGCAACCAAGACTGGCGCTCTGGACCGTGCGAATGTATCGTCCCAGCGTGCCGCGTTCAGCCTTATACGGCGGCATTTTCCATACTTTCCTGCGCTGTGCTAGCTCCCCATCTGGAATACGCACAGATATTTCATTTGTTGTCGCATCGATGCTGATCAAGTCGCCTTTGTTCAAAAGCGCAATCGGGCCACCTTCCTGCGCCTCCGGCGTAACGTGACACACAATGAAACCGTGCGAGCCACCTGAAAATCGACCGTCCGTAATCAAGGCGACGTCCTTCCCAAGACCGGCACCGACGATTGCTGACGTCGGAGTCAGCATTTCGGGCATACCCGGTCCTCCCTTCGGGCCTTCATAACGGATGACAACGACATCACCCTTCTGGATCTGGCCCGTTTCGAGCGCCTCGAGCATCTCCTCCTCGGAATCGAAGACGTTTGCGGGACCGGAAAAGGTAAGCCCTTCCTTTCCGGTGATCTTGGCTACGGCTCCTTCTGGGGCAAGATTGCCCTTCAAGATCTGGAGGTGACTCGTTGGTTTGATCGGGTCCGACAAAGGATGGACGATCTTCTGTCCTCTTTGTAATTGCGATGCGTTCTGAATGTTCTCCTGCAACGTCTTGCCGGTCACCGTGATGCAGTCTCCATGCATCAACTCCGCTTCCAGAAGCAGGCGCATTACGGCTGGAAGTCCACCAATTCCGTGAAGATCCTCCATCACATAGGGTCCGCTCGGCTTGAAATCCGCGAGCAATGGAGTCTTGTTGCTGATTCTCTGGAAGTCATCGATGTCTAAGGGCACATTCACAGACCTGGCCATTGCAATAAGGTGAAGAACGGCATTTGTCGATCCACCCATGGCGCATACTACGGTGACAGCATTCTCGAAGGCTTCGCGCGTCATGATGTCACGCGGCTTCAGATCGAGTTCGAGCAGGTTCTTGATCGCTGCCCCTGCGCGGAAGCACTCGTCATGTTTTTTCGAGTCTTCGGCCGGGGTAGATGCACTATAAGGTAGAGACATCCCCAAAGCCTCAATCGCGGATGCCATCGTGTTAGCCGTATACATTCCACCGCATGCGCCGGCGCCGGGGCATGCATGCCGGACGATGGCCTGCCTCTGCTCCTCGTCGATCGAGTGGGTAATGAATTGACCGTAGCTCTGAAATGCCGATACGATGTCCAATTTCTGGTGATCGTGTATTCCCGCCCGGATCGTTCCACCGTAGATCATCAAGCTGGGCCGGTTGAGACGTCCCATGGCCATGATGCAACCAGGCATGTTCTTGTCGCAGCCTGGGATCGATATGTTCGCGTCATACCACTGTGCCCGCATGACAGTTTCAATCGAATCCGCAATGAGATCGCGGGACTGGAGCGAAAAGCTCATCCCGTCTGTTCCCATGGAAATTCCGTCACTGACTCCAATCGTGTTGAAACGCAGTCCAACCAGGCCTACTGCGGCAACTCCTTCTTTGACTCTCTCTGCAAGCTGAAGGAGATGCATATTGCACGGGTTGCCCTTGAACCACATACTGGCAATGCCTACCTGAGCCTTCTCCATGTCCTGTTCTCGAAGGCCTGTGGCGTAGAGCATGGCCTGCGAGGCGCCTTGGGATTTCCTCTGGGTGATGACGGAACTGTATTTATTGATGGAAGTCGTCATGTCGGGTCGTTCGGATATCTCCTGTGCGTAGTTGGTAGGTCAAAATCGATTCATCAGTCGGCGGCGATCTCTTCAATTATGCAATCCTGGGCGCCATGCCAGAGAACTAGCGTCTGCAGCTCAGATAAGCGATCAACACCTTCGGAAATGGTAGCAAAGTGATTACCACAGAGAACTCCGGAACTCGAGTTGAAGATACAGAATCCACATGGAATCAGAAACTCAGGTTCACTCCGATCTCCCAAATAGAGAAGGAGCTGACCCGCCTTGGGATGGCAGGTATCATGTTCTCTTTGCAAAACGCGCTTCGGCTTTTCCAACTTAACCCACACGCCCTCGCCACTCCAGCTACAGTGGATCAGCTTCTTCCGCAAAGGAAGCATCTCGCGAAAGAGCGCACAAGTGATTGGCGCAGTTGCGAACTCCCATGTAGCGATGAAACTGAGATTGCCTACCTTGATCGAAAGACGCCCGTAGTCCGGCACAGTCACCGCTAATTCGTTGCGTCGAAGCTCGCTGGTCGTAGGCATCAATGCTCTCTCGGCCTGAAGGCACGTTTTTGGGATTAGTGGTAAAACAGGGCCAACCCAAGAATAAGAACCAGAAGCGACCCGATCAGAGCATTGTAGAAATTCAAGTATCCCGATTGCAGGATGCTGACCTTGTCGGCAATCTTCCGCACGAGGCGCACCAGCGGTGAAAAAAGATAGGGCCCGAAGATCGGTGCGACCTCCTGATTGAAGATCAGCCGCTTCACAAAGTACGGACCGTGGTCATATTCCCTTTCAAGGTTGTGTGTCGGCCCGTAGATGAACCCATAGAAAGTACGCAGGGCATTTGAAAAGGCGAGAGACGTTGTTGCAATCCGCCTTGCGTCTTCGCGCCGGCCGCCGGACCACACAGGAGCGCGACGGAAACGAAAAGTCCGCTGGCTGATCAGCAACAGCCCGATCGGAATTAGGGCAAGCAGAGGGCCGGCAATGACCAGCTTGGATGGTGAGATAAAGGCAAAGTGACCGCTCAGCGGAACGAGCAGCCAATCGTCTTTCATCATGAATGGCACATTGACACCGAATAGCGCCTGACTGGAGGCTCCAAGTGTCTGTACCCACCAGGGCATTCCGACTGCCAACGCAAGAACGCAGGATCCAAGCAGAAAAACTGCCCCACACCGCAACCAGGATAGATGTGTCGGATCGGCATGTCCGTCGCCGAGAAGGCCAATGCCGAATAGCTTCGCAAACGTAGCGAGCGCCACGGCCACAACCAATGCAAGCCCTGCGGCGGCGAGCGCCAGAGTCAGCCTCGCCGCGATGGTATCTGACTGCATCCCGTGAAAGAGACTTTGGAAGACATACCATTCACTCACAAAGCCGGCTTGTGGGGGGAGGGCTGCTAAGCTCATCGCGCCGAATAGAGCCCCGATACCAAAGAAAGCAGAAGTTCGCCTAAGTAGTCCGGTTTGACGAATGAGATAGCTTTCGTTGACGGTAAAGACCCCATCTGCGGTAAGAAACAGTGTGCCTTTGGCGAGGCTGTGTCCGGCCAGATGAATCAGACAGACAATCCAGGCCAATGCTGCCGGTCCTGGAGAGCCGATGACAGTGAAGAGTAACGACGCTCCCAAAACTCCGACGGCAACTCCAGCATTTTCTGCCGAGGAAAGGCTGAGCAGACGTCTCCAGTCTTCCTCCTGGAACGCCATGAAGATTGTGAGGATCGCACTGATCACCCCAACCGCGATCATGATGATCGCGATGCTCGTTGCCCATTCTCCGCTGTGCGGTAGCCATTGCAAGACTCCGCGAGCCAGCGCGTAGAAGGCGGCATTAAGAACGACTCCCGAGAAAATGACTCCTGTCGCTCCGCTTCCCGAACCGTAGGCGGCGGGAAACCATTCGTAGAAAGGAAGCATGCCGAGCTTTGCCCCAAAACCGAAGAGAAGAAGAAGTCCGATGACCAGCGTTTCAGGTGAGGACAGTTGCTGTGGTTGGGCGAAGGCTGCAAAGCTCCACTCGTTCGCTTGATTTCCTAAAAGCAACATAGCGAAGAATATGGCGACAGCACCTACTTCTAGCAATGCGAGCATGAACAGAACTGGGGCACCTGCATTTTTCGAGAGCCTCTCGCCGAGGATCATCACTGCTCCTCCGAGACTCATCACCTCCCAGGCGATCAGGAAAGACATTGCATCTTGAAACCCGAAAACACCGAAAGCGCCGAGCAACGACATTGCAAGCCCTGCAATCCAGCATTTAGAACATGTTCTCGACGATGTAGTTGTGCCCAGAACGGAGGCAAAGAACGCAGGCAAAAGACCAAACAGCAACAGCCAGCAGGCCCCGCCACTGAGTTGAAATTGGACTGGAGTATCGCCAACGCGGAAACCAAGCGAAAGCGTCGGTTCGGCTCCCGGCAGGATCATGAGAGCTGCCGCGATGCCGCATGCGCATCCAAGCGCCAGTCCAATCCGCGCAGGAATGCCGCTTGGTAAAAACAGAGCCGCGAGCAATGACAGACCCCATAGGGCGACCGTTGCGAGGAGCAAATCACTTTGCATAATGCCCCCTTTCGACGTGCTGGGCTGCTCGATTTAGGAGCATTAAAAGCGCGTGGATCATCGCAGCGGGATTCGGTGGGCAGCCCGGGACATAGATCTCGACCGGCAGGATACCCTCCAGGCCATGTGCACAAGTGTACCCACCTCCGGCTGCGCCACCTGAGACCGCACATGTCCCCATCGCCATGACCCACCGTGGTTCGGGCATTGCATTGTAGGTCTCGAGCAACGCTTCCCGCATTGCGTAGGTTACCGATCCGGTGACCAGCAGAAGATCGGCGAACCTGGGTGAGGGCGTAAAGAAGATTCCTAGCCTGTGAAGGTTGTAGTAGGGATTATTGAGAGCCTGCAGCTCCGATTCGCAGCCGTTGCAGGACCCTGCATCGACGTGGCGGATGTGAAGGCTTCGCCCAAAGCACCTCTGAATTTTCGTTGTCAGTTCTTGGGCCGGCTGCGACGCCAGAGCTTCAGCCCAAACCAGATCGCTACGTTTGCGGACTCCAAACGCCCAGTCGCTGGATTTCTCAAGGGCGCCAGCAGGACAAATTTCTGTGCATAGCTGACATCCGATGCATTTCCCATAATCGAGGGTCAGTCTTTCACCATCTCGACCGGACGCGACTCCAATGGCGCCAGATAGACAGGAATCCGCGCACGCCCGGCAGTTTTCCTGGCATTGATCCGGCCGGAATTTCGGCATACCGAGGACGCCGGTCTGGAGATCGGTGTCCTCTTTGCCCGGCCATGGGCTGGTTGCGACTCCGTGTTTTACCCCGAACAGAGTCCAGATTGGCATATCGGTCCCTCTAACGATCGCAAGCGGCCATCGTCAGGCCAAAACTCGCTTCGTTGATCGCATAGTCCATCATGTTCGTGTCATGCACCGTAAACGGAAAGACTCTCCAATTTGAAAAAGACGCGGACTTCACCTTGACCCGCGCAAACTTTCCGGCATCGTCAAAATGCACGCAGTAGTAAATTGACCCTCGTGTCCCTTCACACCAGCCAAGCCCTTCTGCTCGAGCGGGCGCACTGAGTTTTGCTTCCACCGGGCCCTCTGGAGCGTTATCGAGCGCCTGGAGGATGAGAGAGATGCTGTTATTGATTTCTTCCATTCGAATCTGGGCACGGGCATGAGCATCACCCTCGGTGCGAACCGGGGTCTTCATTCCCAGACGCTCATAGCTTGCGTAGGGGTGATCGCATCGCAGGTCGCGATCGATCCCCGATGCGCGCTTGATTGGACCGGTAGCGCCTTCGTCGAACGCGAGGTCGCGTGGCAAGTACCCCGTCGCAATCAGGCGGTCGAGATGGCTATTCGTTTTTTCAAGATCCTGCATGTACTCCGTTATCTCCGGTTCCAGCATTCGGAGGCGATGGGGGAGGGCTTCGAAATCAAGATCGCGCCGCAGCCCACCCGGCTTGATCAGGCCGCGCAGAAAGCGGCTACCGGTGAAGACGGCGTTCAGCTGTTTGCAGCGTTCCGCAAGGAGCTTTCCTTCAGCTTCTCCGACTTTGAGTGTGGTCGTGTGGCAAAGGTGCCCGAGATAATGAAGATGGTTGTAGAGCCGCTCTAGTTCCGCCAATACGACTCGCAGGTACTTTGCTCTCTCCGGGATTTCACACTGACATGCCGTTTCGACCGCCTGACAGAAAGCGAGCGAATGGGCAACGCTGTCGACACCGGATACCCGTTCTGCGAGCAGAGTCCCCAAAAGCGGCGAGATGCCTTCGAACCGCTTCTCCATGCCTCTGTGCTTAAAGAAAAGCCTCGGGTGGCAATAAAGAATTGCTTCTCCAATGTAGTAAAAGACGATCTGCGCCGACTCAAGCACGTCGCCGCGTACGGGACCGAAAGGCAAAACCTGGACATCGCTGCCCGCAACTGCAGGCAGATCCCACGGCTCGGGAGTAAAGGAGATCATCTGGCCGGTCGGATAACGAGGGTCAAGCGGAGGAATCGACGGATGTGCTCCCTCATGGAGCACGAGTCGGTGAGGCTCCGGGTGCCCCTCGAAGGAGATTCCGCAAAGGTCCATCATCTCCCGCTCGTACCATCCAAGAAGGGGAAATTCAGGAGCGAGAGAGACTAGTTGCTGTTCGGCGTTACTCAATCGGCAACGTAGCAGTGGAAATGGCTCGTGCGGTTTTCGATCCACGAGGTAGAGAACTTCCGGTGGTTCGCCTGGCTTGGGGAACCACGCATAGGCCATCTGCAATCGCGCGCCTTCTCCGGCCAATTGGCGGCAAGCCGGCGCGATCTCTTCGGGCCGAAGGGTCTGTTCCACGGTGCCGTTCACTGAGCACCTCCCATCAGGTCTTGCGAGATCCGGGTGAAAATATCCCAGAAACCATGAGGCCACCAGAGACCAAAGACCAAAAGCGGTATGAACGCCAGCCACATTGGAAGGGTTCTCCAGAAGCTGCCCGAAAGTCCCGGGATTTGCTGTTCGGGTGAGTCGTCGAAGTACATCGCTCGAAAGTGCGACAGAAATCCAATAAAGACCACAATCAGAAAGACAGCAAATACGATCACTGCCCAGAGATAGCGACCATGGATGCCAGAACGCAGGATCGTAAACTCGCTCAGAAAGAGGGCAAAGGGCGGTGCGCCGGCTATCCCCACCGCCCCCAAGAGCCACAGCGTGCCGCTGACAGGAAAGACATTCAGCACATTACGGATACCGGGAATGTCTTTGGTGCCGTAAGCGCGCATCGCATTGCCGGCGCCAAAGAACATCAGCGATTTGTTCAGCGAGTGGTTGAGCATGTGGTAAAGCGCCCCTGCAACGCCAAAGACTCCACCGAAACCCAGGCCGAGAGCCTGTACGCCAATGTGCTCGACACTCGAATACGCCATCAGCCGCTTGATGCCGGTCTGCCGAACAATGAAGAGCGACGCAATGAAGAAGGAAAATATTCCGAAGCCGACAACAGCCGAGTGAGCAAACCCTTCGATCGACGCGCCGCGCACGACACCAAGAAAGCGCGCTATGCCGAGCATCGAAGCGTTCAAGAGAGCACCTGACAGCATGGCAGAGACGGGAGCCGGCGATTCGCTGTGCGCGTCCGGTAGCCAGGTATGCATGGGCGCCAGGCCGGCCTTGGTTCCATAGCCGACCAGCACAAGAAGGAAGGAAACCAGAAGGAGGGGCTGATAGACATCTGGCGCAGCCTTATGTAGCGCGGCCCACGTCATTGCATAGCTCGGGCCGAGCACAAACGAGCCGCCCCAATAGAAGAGGACGGTTCCCAAGAGCGCAAGGCTGATGCCGCCCGAAACGACGACGATGTATTTCCAGGCTGCCTCTGTACTCTCCGCTTCTCGCTCGAAGCCGACAAGAAAGGTGCTGATCAAAGTGGTCAACTCGATCGCGATCCAGAAGACGCCGACGTTATTCATCGCACATGCCGCGAGCATCGTGAAGGCGAATCCTGAGAACAACCCGTAAAAGAGAGGCAGCCTTTCATCTTCATTCAGGAGCCGCATGTAGCCGATTGCATAAAGAGAGGCGAGCGTATAAACGATTGAGATGCAGACGATCACCCAGCTGCCAAGCGCGTCGACCTGAATGTAATTGTGAGCCAGTATGACTGGCCCACCAAGCACGTGGATGAGAAGGGGAATGCTCACGACAAAGTCGGTGATCGCCGCCAATACAGTCACGTACTCCGACAGCCGCGGCGAGCGTACCGCGAATGACAGCACAACGGCTGCCAGCGGAGCGGCGAACAGAGCCAGGAGCAGATTCTCAGCCATTGGCATTCAGCCTACGAGCCGATTCAGTTGACGGCTGCTTGTTGTGCCTGCGTGAACGACCAGGAATCGTACGAGCATGCCGAAGCATGCCACGACGATCAAAAGATCAAAAAGAATGACGATTTCAATGAGGAGAGGCATTCCGGGAACGAGAATTTGCGAACCGAGGAAAATGCCGTTCTCGAGAACCAACAGGCCGAGAATCTGGCTGACCGCCTCATCTCGGACGGCAAGCATGAGGAAGCCAAGGAACTTCATCGACAGCATGATCGTGAGCGCCATGACCACAACATGAGCGGCAAGGAACGACTGCCGGTTCATGTGGTTGGCAATCACAAAAGCGAACATTACCAGCAGCGCGCCAAGCACAAGACTGGAACTCGGTTGAAGCACTGCGTGCAGTTCCCGCTTCACGTTAAGCCGCCCGATGATTCGCATCAGCAGATAGGGCAAAACCAAGCCGCGGAAAAGCGCTGTGAGTACCGCAATGACGTAAAGCTCTGAGTAGCCTGCGAAGTATCCAACCGATGCCGATAATGCTGCGATGAGCCACGATTGAACTGCGAACGCATAGACGTAGTTCTGCAACCAGTGCGAACCCAACATCACGAACGTGAGAAGCAAGCTGACGACAGCGAGAGAGCTGAAAATCGAAGCCTGTAACGGGTTGACATGTTCGAGGAACACGCGAGTCACCTCACATTAGCTGGCTCGAGACAATGGCCAAAACGGCGAATAGAAAGCCGGAGGCCAAGACTTCCTGATAACGATAAAACCGCAAGCGAGACTGAACTGTTTCGACAACGATGACGACAAGTGCCACGAGGAGAAATTTCACGAGGAGCGCGACGACAGAACCGAGTTCACCAAGAGGAGTTCCAATCTGGGACATTCCCCACGGTAGGAGAAAGACATTGCAGAAAATCGTGTAGAGAATGAACTGCTTCATCATCGATGCCCACTTCAGCAGCGCGAGCAATGGGCCGGAGTATTCGAGGATCCGCGCCTCGTCGATCATGTAGATTTCAAGATGAGTTGGCGAATGGATGGGAAGACGGTCGGTTTCGACCAGCAGGAGTACGAAGAAAGCCAGGATCAAAAACAGATGCGCGGGACTCCAGTAGATAGACGGGCTTCCAAGAAGAAGATGGTTTACGACGAAAGGCAGCATAGCCTTGGCGAGCAAGCTGATTCCGACCAGAACTAGAATCAGCGTTGGCTCTGCGAGAATCGCGAGCATCACAGCTCGGCTAGACCCGATTCCTCCGTAGACATTTCCAGAATCGAGTCCTGCAAGCAGAATCGCGAAAGATCCAAGGGTGAGGATCATGCCACCGCCGAGCATGTCCCCCATGTCCGATTGGGGTAGCGGCCGGTCTGTGAGCACGGGAATGAGAATCGGGACGATCAGCATCGCCGTGAAGGCGATGAGCGGCGCGATCATGTAAATCCACGAGGCCGACTCGGGAACGACTGCTTCCTTATGAAAGAGCTTCCAAAGATCTCGATAAGGCTGAAGGATGTTCGGGCCACGGCTGCGCTGGATGCGTTCCTCGGCTTTCAAGATGAACCCCTGGAGCAGGGGCGCCAGCAGAAGGACGCAGAGGACCTGGCAGATTTGGAGGACAACGTTAGATAGGATCACGGCAGACTCCTGCCGTGGAATTTGCTCAATCTTAGAAGGACGGGATGGACACAGGGTGATCCGGTGGGTAGTTCCAGGCTCCTTATCTTCACAAGACTCCTCCAGTGGTAGGAGTCATCAGCCTGGAAGGCGGTTAAGGGTGGACCTCATCACCCAAGCGAATTGTCTGACTCAAGATATTGAGTCACTTGGCTGTCAGTTGTCAAGGTGCGTGCTTTAGATGCCAGCCGGTCGAATCGGAACTGAGCGTCGACGCTAACCACAGGCGGAACCTGCTTGACCGGTTCCGAATGCCTAGCCTCTCCGATCTTCTCCCGCTGCAGTGGAGCTTTTGGCGTAGCGATTGTAGTTCTCGATAGAGGAGAAGCTTCGACTCTGCATGCGATCAATATAGAGCGTTCCCTGTAGATGATCGATTTCATGTTGAAGTATACGAGCATACCATCCGGATGCCTCGATAACGCGAGACTCCCCTCGATGATCCAGACAAAGTACACGCACTTGTTTTGATCGTGGCACCAATGCTGAAAACCCCGGCAGGCTTAAGCAGCCTTCAGTGAAGACCTCAGTCGGATCACCGAGCAACTCCAGCATAGGATTCACGATCACGTGAAACGGAATTTCCTTCCGGTCTCTTTCCTTCAAATCGCTTTTGCTTAGCGACTGTTGATATTCCGCTTTGTCTTCGATCACGGCTAATTGCATCGGCTCGCCGATCTGTGGCGCGGCGAGCCCAACCCCCGGCGCATCGCGCATCGTTTCGCGCATAAGATCGATCATGGTCTGGACTGAAGAACTCAACAATTGATCTCGGGTCAACGGCTCCGCAAGAGCGCGTAGCACAGGATCTCCCACATTCACAATTTTCAGACGCATATCACTTTACCTATGCCTTGAGTTCAGCATCGCTTTCGTTGCTTTGTTCGCGGCGTAGCTCAATTTCAATCGACTTCCTTGCGCGCAGACATAGCTTTGAGTGCTCGATTGCGCTCGATCAACTCTTGAATCGCCGTAAGCCAATCGTGGGGAGCCGTGAATGCCGGAATCACAAGATCAAAGGGCAAGGTTTCGTCGTGGCAAAAGTACTGTTCGAAGAGAACCACGGGCGCATTTGTTTCGGACCGGAAAAAGTTAATGGCCTCGTTCAACTTAGAATCGTCATCGTCGCCTATCAGGATGGCATCCACTTCTAAATGAGACAGTAAAGCGGAACGGAGTTGAGAGAATGAGGTGCAATTCACTACCGCATGGCCTCCCCCCGCAAGCACCTTGCCCCGAAACTGCTGATCCACACCAAAGTAGATAACAGCTCGCGGACGCTCCATCCTCCCTCCTTTCCAATCCATCGCCATCCCGACCTCCGCCACCTCCTCGATTGCATAGGCCTCCAGAAGAGAGATCCCTTAACAGTTCTCCGGTCTTCTCGCATTGTGGAAGCAACTCAGGTGCAACCCAGTTGATCTGGAAGAAGAGTGAAACTACAAATGAGCGAACAAGCACCTAAGCGGGTCGCGGGATACCAACCCGCTAACATCTTCGAGATGTGTGAGATTGGGGCAGTCCTGCTCACGGCTTCTCCGTAGTTCGGACGACGGTCAGGGTTGATAAGGGGGCTCAACCAGAAAGACCCCTGCTAGCAGGGATCATCAGCCGTCCATTTCGGAGGCAGTTTCGGCGGATTCCATCGCCGTGCTTGGAAGAAAACCCAAGCATATCCAAACTTTAGCAAATTTAACGCTCTGACCGAAATAGGAATAGAAGTTTTCTTCTTTCCGCTTGAGGCACAAATCATTCTTGCTGTTCGCCGGAAAGTTTCTCCTGAATTGTCTGAGCAACCTGATCGATGGGGGTAGGCTTTCCCATTTCTTTGATTTCTTCGTCCTTAGAGATGGAACGTAGTCCGAAGTGGGATGCGATCTCCTGATTCATCCTAATGATCGCCGATGCCTCTCTCTCAGTTAAGAGAAGGATCTGGAGCATGAGATGGTCGCGTTCGTCGGCTCGACGTGCCAGACTGCTCTGCCGCATCAGGATGAAGCTGGCGAGTAGAATTGCTTCCAACGCCACGATAGTATCCAACAGCGAATAGGGCAACGGATCGAAATGATGCGCACTCGTGATTGCGAGAGAATTCCAGGATGCCCAGAGAATGAAGGCTCCGATATGGATCACCACGAATGTGATTGTTCCCGCGAAGGATGCGACCCGGTCGGCCAATCGTTCGGCGAACGACCGGCTCGCTAGGAAATCCTGTTCGTGTCTTGCAATCGTCTCTACATGTTCTACAACTGGGTTCGGTATTTCCACGGCGTCTCCTGGTGGCTTTAGGAACCTTGTCACGTTTTATCGCATGATCGCGGGCGACCGTTACACCCTGTCGGACATCTTTGGGATTTGCCCAGCGAGCCCACTCCCCGCTCGTGGGAGGTCGGCAGGTGCAACACTTTCATACTTTGATAGTAAGAACGACAGAAAGGGAGCCTACCCCAGCTGTTCTTGATTGTCCGCCGGTTCCGACAGAACCCGAAGGAGGCGCGATGCCCTATTCGGGGTTCAGTTTTCTCAGATGAGCCGGAAGATACGGACGAATGAGATATTGATATGAGGCTCCGCCTACGATGCCGCCAATCAGTGGACCGACGATGGGAACCCACCAGTAATTGTCTGGCGACGGAAGGGCCGAGCTTCCCCAGCCAAACAGGAAACAGAAAAGCCGTGGCCCGAAATCACGGGCTGGATTGATCGCCCAGGCTTCGAGATAACCCATAGACGCCCCGATGAGGGCGACCAGTAGGCCAATCATGAACGCTCCGGAATTCGCCTTAGGTGCCATCTCGTTGTACTGTTCGGTAATAGCGAAGATTCCGAATATCAGAAATGCGGTGAGAATAATTTGATCGCTCAACGCGTGGATGGGTGTAATCGCGAGTCCCGGATGAGTGAAAAAGACTCCCGCCGCACCTCCTTCCGCTCTCGTTAATTGTGAAGCCGCATTGAAATGATCAATCACTGGGCCGTAGAGCACATAGACTATTGCAGCTCCTAAGAACGCGCCTACAACTTGAGCTAGCCAGTAAGGAATCACTTTTTTCCAGGAGAACTGTCTGTAGAGTGCCAAGGCCAGCGTGACCGCAGGATTGGCGTGCGTCCCGGAGATTGAGCCCGTGGCATAGATAGCCATCGTCACT
>JASHQE010000085.1 GCA_030037705.1 Acidobacteriaceae bacterium
CGGATCATCGACACGCACCATCATCAGGAACATCATGCCGTTGAAGGCGATCGATGTGACGATGATGACGCAGAGCAGCTCGAGATCCTGCATGGGATGAAAGATTACGCCGAGGCCGGCCATCAGCGATCCGATGACGGTGAGCGAGACGCCCGCCAATACTGCCTTGATCGCGCCGGCAACGTTGAGGCCCATGACCAGCTCCAGGCCGGTGATCGGCGTGACCAGATAGCCTTCATGCACGCCGCGGGCCTTGTCGTCGATATACAGCATCCCGCCACCGATCATCACGGAGACATACATGGCCAACGCTATGGAGCCCGAGAGCAGATATTTCATATAAGCGACGTACGGGTACAGCTCCACGGTTTCAAGCGCGATGCTGTTGGCCAGCCGCGGCTGCACGGTGGGCGCGTTCAGCGCGTCGACGAGCGACTGCATCTCGGTTTCCAGGCTCGATGACATGAACTGATCGGAGTTGTCGACCACAAGACCGATCTTCGGGGCGTCCTGCGAATAATATCTGCGCGAAAACTGTGCGGGAATAATGACCGCGGCATCAAGGCGCCCGGTGCGCACATCTTCGCGCGCCTGGATCTCGTTGTCGTAATCGATGGCTCTGAAGGTCTTGATGTTTGCGGCGACGGCGGCGAAGTCCTCACGCGCTTTGATCGCTTCGGGGCCGTGGTCGTAATCTACAACGCCCACGCGCGCGCCGGTGATTTTTCCTCCGAAGGCGTTGCCCAGGATGACGAGCTGCACCAGCGGCAGCATCATCGACATGATCATGAGCACGGGCGAGCGGAAGAACTTCCGCATCTCGCGTTCCACAATGGCCATCATTCTGTTCATCGCTGATCTCCCGGCCGCTGCAGCATCGCCCACGATGCCATCATCGGCTTCACCTGCTCATCGCGCAATTGGCGGCCTGTGTAGTGAACAAAGACATCATCGAGCGTGGTGTTCTGCACGCTCAGTGAAGTGAGCGTTTCTCCCAGCTCTGCGGCCATCTCGACCAGCTGCATGGTGGTCCTGGAACCGGATTTCGTGAGGATGCGATAGAAGCCAGCGCTCTCAGGCTGCACGCTGGTTACGCCTTCGAGATGTGTGAGGCGTTCCTTCCACTGCTCGGCCTCGCGATCGAACTGCACTTCGACGACATTCGCGCCGGCCACGCTGTTTTTGAGCTCCATTGGCGTGCCCAGTGCGACGAGGTTGCCGTGATCGACGATGGCGATACGGTCGCAGAGCTTGTCGGCCTCTTCCATGTAGTGCGTGGTGAGCAGCATGGTGAGATTGCGGGTGGCTTTCAGTTTGTTCAGCATCTCCCAGACCGCAATGCGCGAGACGGGATCGAGGCCGGTTGTGGGTTCATCGAGAAAAAAGATCCGGGGGTTGTGCACAAGGCCGCGGGCGATTTCGAGCCGGCGCCTCATGCCGCCCGAAAGCGTCTTGGTTGGCGCGCTGCGCCACTTGGTCAGATCGACTGCCTCCAACACTTCGGCAATGTTTTTCTCCCGCTGTCCGCGCGGCACACTGTAGAGCTTTGCGTAAATAAGGAGATTTTCTTCAGCCGTCAGATCGGGGTCGCTGGTGAGCGCCTGGGGAATGACGCCGATGAGCCGGCGAACCTCGTCCGGCTCTTTTGCCACATTGTGTCCTGCGACAACCGCTTTGCCAGCGGAAACCGGGATGAGCGTGGTCATCATGCGGATGAGCGTGCTCTTGCCCGCGCCATTCGGACCGAGCAGACCGAAGATTTCCCCTTCGGCCACGTTGAAGCTGACGCCCTTCACAGCTTCAAAGTCGCCGTAGCGCTTGACGATCTTTTCGACGGCGATGGCGTCCGGTCTTTCCGTTGCCATGCCGTTGGCGGCCGCGCTCATTGTTTCACCAGCCGGTCTTTGGGGATGTACACTTCGGCCGTCATGCCGGGCACGAAGCGTTCACCGGGATTCGGAATCAGCAGCTTGATCTGGATGGTCTTGATATCGCGCTTCATGCGGTTCACGTCGCGCTGCGTAGCGAAGTCGCCTTCCGCCAGTTTGGCGATGACTTTGCCCTGGACGGTTTCGCCGCTCGGCATGACGACGCGCAGCATGTCGCCGAGCTGCACACTGTCGGCCTGTGTCTCCGGCAACGGCGCGTAGACCCAGGTCTGCGTCAGATCCATGATGGTGACGATGGGAGTGCTGGCTGCCACCACTTCTCCTTGCCGCGCGGCCCACACGTCGATCCTTCCATCGATGGGCGCCACCACCTGCGCATAGCTCTCTTCCACGCGCGCTTCATCGGCCTGCGCCTGGGCGTTGCGCAGTGTGTCGCGCATTTCATCCACGGTGCGGGCTGAAACATCGGTCAGCAGCTCATGGGCGCGGGCCTGCTTGAGCGAGGCCTCGGCAGCGGCCAGATTGCCGCGAGCCGTGTTGACGGCCGCTTCGTCCGCCTGCAGACTGGTGACGGCTTCGTCTTTAGATTGCGGACTCATGATGCCTTGATTGGCGAGGGCTACCGTCCGGCTTGTGTCGGCTTTCTGGTGTGCAAGCGTGGCTTCAGTCTGCGCGAGCGTGGCCTGCGCGGCTTTTACCTGCGCTTCGGAGGCCAGCGTAGCGTTGCCAGTCTCGCCGCGATTCTCCTGCTCGGTTTCCTGGGCTTCGCCCAGCTTCCACTTGGCGCCGGCGGCCGAAGCTTCCGCTGCCGCGAGTTGTGCCCGCAGATCCTGGCTCTCGATGGTGGCAATCAATTGTCCCGCTTTCACCGGTTCGCCTTCCTCGACGGTGAGCGTCTGAATGCGGCCGGGAATCTTCGAGCTGACGACCACTTCGTTCGCATCGACGGTGCCGATGAGCTGCAGATCGCCGCTACGATGCGCGGTGACCAGATACCAAATAAGGGAGCCGACTGTTAACAGGCCCAGGATGAAAAAGACTCGATTACGCGCGTTCAATGCCCTTCACCTCAAAAATCTTGAAATCTCCGCTTTCCGGCATGGGCGTATCGGCCAACACGCGTGCGGCGATGCGCGCTCCGTGCCGGCGGTCGCAGAAAATAGTCTGCCCCAGATACTCGACAGCCGCTTTACGCCGCGCCTTCAGCGCCTTGCGCTCGAAGAGGTTTTTCCCCTGCAGAATGCCCATGACCGGTCCAGAAAGAAAATAAAAAACATTGGCGCCGAGGGCGGCGTACATCATCTGCCAATCATCGACACAGATCAACTCCTGTGTACGCATGCCTTCGGCAAGGAGTTCCTTCAGCCGGCCCGTCATGGGACGGAAGACGGTTTCGACGAGAGGCGCGAACGCATTTTTCTCGCCCTGCCGGAAGCGCATCAACTCCTGCTGCATGAGGCTCTGAAAGGCGCGCTGGGAGTGGATGCGGTCGAAGTGGTTGAGGGCGAAGCGCACCAGCCGCTCGCCTGCGGACCACTTGGAATTGATGGTCGCCAGACCGCTTGCAACCACACGCTCGGCGACTGCTTCGAGCGCTGCCGCATAGAGAGCCTCCTTGCTGCGGAAGTAATAGTAGAGCAGCGCTTTGTTGACGCCGGCTGCGGCGGCAATCTGCTCCGTGCGCGCGCCGGCCAGTCCGTTTTCGCTGAATTCGCCAATGGCCGCGTCCAGAATGCGCGCGCGGGTCTGGTCGGCGCGCTCGGCCTGGGTTCGGACTGAAGCAGCAAGTTTCATCCAATTAACTAACTGGTTAGTAAAATAACATAGACCGCGCATTTCGTAAATGCGAACGCGATCTGGAGTGCTGAAGAAACCGGGCCTGGGGTAGCACGGCGATGGGAGGTGAAGTCAGCGGATGCGCAGGTCCTTCAGCACGGCCATGGCGGCATTGCGCCCGTTGATGCCGATTACGCTGCCGCCCGGATGCGTGCATGCGCCACAGAGATAAATGCCCGGCATGGGCGTACGCGGTGAGAGCCGGTTGGCACCCATGTAGGGCGGCAGGCATTCGCCCTGAAAGATGTGGCCGCCGGTGAGGCCGACCTTTTGCTCAATATCAGGAGGGCCGAGAACCTGCGTGTCGATTACCGCGGTATCGACGTTCGAGCAGAAGCGCGCGAGCGAATGGAGTGCAAGCCGGCGCACCTCGTCGCGCCGCTCGTCCCAGCTTCCGTGCGCAAACGTGTAAGGCACGTACTGGGCGAAGACGCTCATGGTGTGCCGGCCGGCGGGAACGATGGACCGGTCATGCACGCTCTGGAAGTAGAGCTCGCACCAGAGATGCCCGGGAAGCTCGCCGCGACGGGCGGCGGCGAATCCGGATCTCCATTCCTGTTTTGTGAGCGGCGTGTTGATCTGTCCATAGTGATGCGGCTCGTCGAGTCCTGGACGCGCGATGAAGTTCGGCAGTTCACGGAGCAGCACGTTGAGCTTGACTGTGCAGCCTTCGATCGGCACGCGTTCCACCTGCTTGCGCCATGCGGGGTCTGCTGCTGCGCCAAGCAGTTCGAGGGTCCTGCGCGGGTCTGCGTTGGAGACGATGACGGGCGCGGCGATACGCTCGCCGCTCTCCAGTTCCACTCCTTCATTCGGAACGATCCGGCTCACCGGCACACCTGCGGCGACGGTTGCGCCGGACTCTCGGGCAGCATCACAAAAGTAAAAACTGACCATACCCATGCCGCCACGCACGTAGCCCCACATGCCGGGCATTCCACCCAGCCGGCCGGAGGCGTGATGAAAACGGATGGAAGCCGTGCCGGGGTCGAAGGGACCGGCATTTGTGCCGATCACTCCCTGGCCGAGATAGGCGATCTGCAATCGCTCGTCGGCGAGATAGCGCTCGACGAAGTCCGCCATGGACCAGTCGAAGAGCAGCGCACGCGCTTCTTCATCCTTCCCGATTCGCTCTTCGATCTGTTCCCGAGCCGGCGCCTCACCGATCCACAGGTCGCCGGGACCGGATGGCCGCAACGCGTCGCGCAGGCGGCGGAGCACGTCGTTCATCGCGCGCCAGCCGTGGACGTCGCCTGGCGCGAGTTTTCGTATCTCCGCTTCGCAGCGGGCATCGTCATCCCAGAGTTGAACACTTGAGTCATCGAGAAAGGGCACGAAGAGGCCGTTGACCGCAGGTGTCCACGCAAAGCCGCGCCGCGGCAGTTCGAGCTCGTCGATGACGAGCGGATGCAAAAGGCCGGCAAGATAGGCGCACGGCGACATGCGCACGCCGGGGAACGGCTCCTCAAGGGTGCAGGCGCCGCCCACGCGGCTTCGGCTTTCGAGCACCAGCACACGCTGACCGGCGCGCGCGAGGTAAGCTGCGCAGGCGAGGCCATTGTGTCCCGCTCCGACAATGAGGACATCCCAGGTCTTGGCCGCGAGTTCGCGGACAGGCGCGGGAAGGCCGATCTGGCCCAGCACGGATGCCGTGGGCGAGGTCATCGTGGTTACTCGACCTGCACCCTTGTGCTCAGTTTGATATCGGAGGAGGAGTCGCCGATCGTCACGCGAACCGGTTCGGCTTCGACGCGAAAGCCAGGCAGCTTCGCGTCCCACCATGCGAGCGTGGACCCCCACAGTGGAATCTCGGCAGTTTTCGTTTCGTTCGGTTCGAGGTTGACGCGCTTAAATCCCTTGAGATGTTTTTTCATGGGGGAAGACCCAATGCCAATGTAATCCAGGACGTAGTTCAGGACACGGAGCGCTGCGTCATAAAAGCTCACGCTTTTTCGAGAGGATAGGAGTAAAAATCAATTTTCTTAATTTTTATTCTTGACAAAATTAAAAATTGCAATTTACTATCTTTCTTGTATCAAGAAAGCCAATCCATCGCATGTTGAACAAGACTCTCAAAAGCGCTGCCGACTGGCAGGACCTGCTCCGCATTGCCGAGGGGTTGCCCCTGGTTATCGAACGGGTCCGGCTGCCGAAACGGAACCTGGTCATTGAAGGAGAATTCACTCCGCCTGAGCTGGCCCGGCTGAGCCTCGAAGACCAGGTCTTTATCGTGGCGTTCGTCCGCTCGCACGGTTCAATCAAGGAGATGGAGCAAATCTTCGGCGTCAGCTACCCAACCATCAAGGCTCGTTTGAACCGTATCGCCGGCCAGCTCGAGTTCGTCGACACCAACCCATCTCCATCCCGCGCGGAGATTTTGGAACGGCTCAAAAACGGCGAAATCACCGCCGCCGATGCTATCCGTGAACTGGAGGCGCTGAAATGACTCCGAACATCGCCATGATCCATGTCGAGAATCCGCATTGGCGGGGGATCCGGCTCTGGCTTCCGCTTTTTCTGTTGTGGATTCCAGCGGTTCTTTTCTCGCCGTTTATCTTTCTGATCGTGTTGATTGTCTGTCTCACCTGCCGCATTCCTTTCTGGCGCACGATTGCAGCCTTCTGGACTTTGGGTTGCAGCCTATCGGGGACCGATCTCCGCGTATGCGCAGAAGGGAAGCGGGTTACGGTTCGGATTTTGTGAGGCCTTGTTATGAATACCGATCGCCGCATCCTTCTGTCGTTGATTGCCACGGGCCGCATCACGCCCCGTGAGGCCGAGCGGCTGCTCGCTTTCTGGCTCAGCGAAGACGATTTCATCCTGAGGGCGGCCGTGTGCCTGGCTGTGATCTGGCTCCTGCTGCCGCATCTGTGCATGTTATGTACCGGCTACACCCGCGTTCTCGCGTCACTGCTGCATGGAGTCTTCTTCAGCGCACATCGCGTGCTCGCATGTTTCACTCATTAATCTGGAGGATTGTCATGAACGAAAATCGCCGTCAAATTCTGGAAATGCTCGCCGCGGGCAAGATCACCGCGGAAGAAGCGGACCGGCTTCTGGCCGCTCTCGAGCCGGAGATCACCTCAACTTCACATTCATTTGCGGGCGCAGGTTCGGTCAGAAAGGATGCCGCCGGCGCAAAGATGCAAGCCAAGTACCTGCGAGTCCAGGTCGAGGCCGATGAATCTATGACCGGCATGAAGGGGCCTACCACGGTCAATGTGCGCGTTCCCATGCAATTATTGCGCGCTGGAGTGCGCCTGGCCGGCCTCATTCCCAGGCAGGCGCATGACCAGCTCGACGAGGCGTTCTCCAAGCATGGGGTTCCTATCACGCTTTCGCAGATCAAGCCAGAAAATCTCGAGGAGCTGATCGACCACCTCGAAGACCTGACGGTGGACGTGGACGGCAAGGACGGGAACACGACCAAAGTACGAGTGTTCTGCGAGTAAATATGCGCAGTGGCTGATGATCCCTCTCAAGCCCGTGCGCGCAACGGCTTTTGCATGGGGACGACCTGAACGGTCACGTCGCGGACCTCGGCGAGAAAACGATTGAGGACGGAGCCGCGGAGCAGAATATCCCAGCGTGAGCGCACCGGCTGGCCGAAGACGACGTGGGAGATGTTCTCCTGCTGCGCGAACCGGATCAGCGCATCGGAGACGTTGCGGTCTGTGAGTGTGATGACCTTGGCGCCCAGATCACGCGCCATGCGCTTGTACTCTTCGATCCGGTGAAAGCCGTCCGGATCGCTATGTCCCTTGTCGTCCGGCGGAGCAACGTGGACAGCGTACCAGTTGGTAGCCAGGCGGCCGGCGACGCGCGCGCCCACGCGCAGCAGCCGCTCTGTGCCGGGGCGCGTGCTAAGGCAGACCATGACCTTTTCGGGAATCGGCGCCTGCTCCAGGCCCTGCGTGCGCCGGTACTCTGAAGCGCGATTGCTCACCTGCTCGGCGGTGGTGCGCAAAGCAAGCTCGCGGAGCATATTCAGATTACCCTTGCGGAAGAAGTTGGCAAGCGACTGCTCCACTTTTTCGGGAGCGTAGATCTTGCCCTGCTTAAGGCGCGTGCGGAGCTCATCGACGGTCACGTCTACGTTGACCACTTCATCGGCGCGCTTGAGGAAACTATCGGGAACTGTTTCGCGGATGGTGGTGTTGGCCGAGCGGCTCACGGCATCGTTGAGCGTTTCGAGGTGCTGAATGTTCACGGCGGTCATCACGTTGATGCCGGCTTCGAGCAGCTCCAGCACATCTTCGTAGCGCTTGCGGTTTTTGCTGCCGGGGACGTTGGTGTGGGCCAGCTCATCTACGACCACCGTATTGGGATGCCGCGCCAGAATGGCATCCACATCCATTTCCTTCAGCTCCACTCCGCGATAGGGAATGATCTTCTGCGGGATGATCTCAAGGTCGCGGATGCGCGCCTCGGTCTCTTTGCGGCCGTGCGTTTCGACCAGCCCGATCACGACATCGACGTTCTGCTGATGGTGCAGCAGATGTGCATCATCCAGCATGTGAAAGGTTTTGCCCACCCCAGGGGCGGCGCCGATATAGACGCGGAGCTTGGCGGGTTCCTGCTTGTTTTCGAGGACGATCTCAGCCATATTGATCAGCCCACCTCGACGGGATGGCGGATGTCTTCGACTACGGCGACCGGAAGCGTGAAGCGGAAGGTTGTGCCATGGCCCAGCCGGCTCTCGACTGCGATCTGGCCGCCGAGTGATTCGACGAGGCGCCGCACCAGCGCGAGACCCAAACCGGAGCCCTTTTCAGAAAAGGCGTTAAAGCGATCGAAGATCCGGCTTAGCCGTTCGGCCTCAATGCCTCGGCCGGTGTCGCGCACGGTGAACTGCACAAAATCTTTCGTCTCTTCCGCCGTGAGAAGAATCTCGCCGCCGTCTGGAGTGTAGCGTAGCGCATTCGAGAGCAGGTTATCCAGGATGGAGCGGAGGGCGCGCCGGTCAGCCTTGACCGGAGCCAGATCGACGTACGCGTTCACATCGAGCCGGATGCGCTTCCCCGCGGCCTCTTCGCAAAAACGGTTCCGCGCCTCGGTGAGAGCCTGCGCCGGATGCAGACGTTCCAGATTCATCTCGCGCTTGCCGGTATCGAGCTCTGCTACTTCGATCAGATCGCTCATGAGGTCGTTTAGCTGCTCCGCTTCATTATTAGCCTTCGCTATCAGTTCGGTCTGCAAAGGCAGCAATTCGCCGCCGTATCCCTGGGCCAGCGCGTAAAGCCCACGCCGAAGCTGCAGCAGCGGATCGCGCAGCTTGCGGCTGGCCACGGCGAGGAACTGCGTCTTGAAACGGTCCGTGTCCTGGAGGGAGGTAATGTCTTCGAGCGTGGTGACGGCGCCGAGCAAGCGTCCGTCTGAATCGCGCATCGGGGTGGTCCGCAAACGGTAGCTGCGCTCCTGCTTGCCGATCCGCGTCGGCAGCATCGACGCCTCATCTTCGGCCGCGACGGCCTTCTGCATCGAGACGGCGTCGCGGATGGCGTTCAGAATCTTGTCGCCTCCCGGCGCATTGACCAGAGCCATGCGGTCGGTGGCGCCTTCCCCCAGCAGTTCTGCAGCTGCCTGGTTGACTTTGAGCACATGGCCCTTGCTGTCGGTCACGATGATGGGTTCGAAGATGGATTGCAGGACGGCATCGGAGAGCTGGAACTCCATCTGCTTGCGGCCGGCCTCTGTGTCGCGCAGCTCGCGGAGGCGCACAGCGATCCGGTTCAGCTCACTCGCGATGACGCCGAAGTCATCCCGGCTGTTCCACTCTACCCGGTGCTCCAGATTGCCCTGTGCGATTCTGCGCGCGTCCCGCGCCACCTTGTGAATGGGCCGGAGGATGAAGAAAACCATTCCCATCTCGACCAGCAACGCTGCCGCGAAAAAGCCGTAAGCCAAACCGGACTGACCTGCTGCCGTGAGCGCGCGATGCGTCACAACGACCAGCGCTCCCGTAAGGCAGGCCAGCAGCAAGCAGCCGAGGATCAGTCGTTGGGTGAGATTCAGCATCGTCCGGCCTCCACGCCGGCAAGGGATAACTTTTTCATTCTCGCGGATTCCTGCTCAACCTGCAAAATAGTTCCGCAGTTTCGGCTGTGGAAGAGAGGCATTTCGCAGGCAGAATCAGGGCAGCGGACACACGGCGAGCGATTGATTATGCCAGGAACACGAGAGACCGGCCGGCTGGGGATAGGAAACCAGCACCCAGTTCACGCCGAATTGGGCTTTCAGCCGCTCAAAATCCGAGAGATTGAAATGCGCCCAGCCTTTTTCGGCTGTAACCTGGCGCGCCCACTCAGGGCCGAGTTCGGGAATCTGCGTCACGACTGAGGCGTCTTTTACCATGTCGGCCAGTTGGCTGCGCTCAGCCAGGGCGCGAAAGCCGTGGTAATCCTCGCCGGGCGCCGCGAGATAGTACGGGTCCAGAGCGAAGTAGGCGTCTAGCGGTGTGTTGCTGCGAATCCAGGCAAAGGCCTGGAGCCATGGATTCGCCGGCTGCCGCCCGGGCAGCTCCAGATGCGCGCTGCCGCTGAAGGCCGCAAGCTGCCAGGCAAACATGCCGCCGTTGATGGCCAGGAGGTAGATGGTCCAGCGCCAAGGATTGGATTTGAGCAGATATTTGCCGAGCAGACAGCCGGCCATCAGAGCCATGCAGACATAGACCAGCTGCAGATAGCGCATGGGTTGCAGCGGCGTGAGCCGCACCCATGCGGGCGGCGCCAGCATGAGCATGGCAAGGCATTGCTGGAATGCGCCATAGACGAAAACGGCAAGCGCAAAGCGCGCCAGAAGTCTTTTGCCGTGGTTCTCCGCCGCGCGACCCAGCAGCCAGAAGAGAAGGAGCGGAGCTAGCGCGCCGAGCCACTCGTACCATGTCCACCTGTAGAGATAGTAGTAGGTGCGGGTATGGAGCGCTTTCAGCCAGGTAGGACTGGCCGGCTCTGCAATCCAGCGCGGGACCCAGCCGAGCGGGACCAGAGCAGCGGCCTCGCCGCGCCAGGCGGCCGTCGATCGCTCGCTCCAGCAGAAAACGCGCGCATGAACCGAGTCGACCAGGGCCAGTGCGAGGAAAGCGCAAAACGAGATGCCCATGGCCGCCATGAGCGGGTGCATCAGAAAGGCCGCAACCAGCAAGGGAAGGGCCTGACGGCGCCGGTCTGCGAGAACGCGCGAGACAGCCAACAGGATCAGAGCTGTCGCGACATTGCGCGGATGCAGGTGCTGATCGGCTAAAAACAGCGCTGTTCCTGAAACCGGCAGCGTCAACATGGCCGCGACCATTGCCACTCCGGCCCACTGCGCGCATGTCTCCGGGAAGAGTTGCCGCGCTATGCTATGGCACGCCCAGAGAATCCCAAACAGGCAAGCAATCTGCCAGAGAAGTTCCGCCCAAACTAAAGGTATATGCGTTGCCCAGACAAAAGATGCCATGGCTCCGTCAAAAACTGTAGCCTGTGTCTGGAGCCGGAAAAACTCTGCGCTGTGCGGAAAGAGAGCAGGATTGAGATCGGCTTTTACCGCCGCGAGGTAAATCCCATCGTCTTCGAGCCCGGGATGGTAACCCATTACGGCAAAGCCGACGAGGGTGAAGAACAGGAGCAGAATGAATCTGGGCGGCAAGGAATGACGACTCAAGATGTCTAACCCAAATTACTCATATTCAACAGGTGAACCTGCATTAAAATCATGGTATATTCCGATGGCCATACGGACAACAGAGCCGCCAGCACTCCGGGACGCAGAGAGTAGCGGCGACGGTGAACACGCGCCGCTTAAACTCGTTCTTGTAATTCCAACCCTCTGCGAGGCGGGCAATATCGGCCGCCTGCTTGGGCAGGTCAAGACTGTGCTCGATGCACAGCTCATTTCCTACGAAATCCTGGTTGTGGACGACGACAGCAGCGATGGGACAGGCGATGTCGTGTCGGCCATTGCGCAGACCGATCCGTGTGTGCGCCTGATGGTGCGCAAGGGCGAGAGAGGCCTAGCCGGCGCCGTTCTCGATGGCTGGCATCACTCTGACGCCGATGTGCTCGGCGTGATCGATGCGGATTTCCAGCATCCACCGGAGCTGTTGCCGCAGCTCTTTGCTGCTATTGCGGAGGGTTGCGACCTGGCGATCGGCAGCCGCTACACGCCGGGCGGGGAACTGGGCGGATGGAACCCTTTCCGCAAGCTGCTCTCAGCCGCTGCCGTCTGGGCGACGTGGCCTTTGCAGCGCCGCCGCGTCCGCGCCAAAGATCCCATGTCTGGATATTTCATGGTGCGCCGGGCCAGCGTGCAGCAGATCGATTTTCAGCGCACGGGCTTTAAGCTGTTGCTGGAGATTCTGGTGCGCGCCCGCCTTAAATCGGTCAAGGAGATCCCATTTGTCTTCGGCAGCCGCTATCGCGGAGCCAGCAAGGCTAATTTCAAAGTCGCATGGGACTACGGAAAATTGCTCGCACGCCTCTATAGAGGGAAATACGGTTTTAGCCGCTCAACTGCTCTGGGTATTGGCCTGGAACATTAGAGCGCCGGCAGGATGAGGCGCAGCAGCAGAAACGCGGCCACCCCCGCAAAAAAAACCAGCGCCATGCGGATGCCCGGCTCGCGATTGACTTCAGGGACGAGATCGGTTGCGGCTACATAGATGGCCACGCCGGCCGATACCGGCAATCCATACGAGAGCCAGCTCGGCACCAGCTCGATGACCAGCACGCCGGCGACCGTCGCCGCGGCCAGCGCCACGGCCGAGTAGAAAGCGGTCGTCCTGCTGCGGCCGCTGGCCAGCATGACGGAAGCCATGGTAAAGCCCTCCGGCGCTTTGTGCAGAAGAATCGCCAGAAAGATCAGCCAGCCGAGCCAGCCCGATACCGCGAATCCGGAGCCGATCGCTACGCCGTCAAAGAGCGCATGAACGCTCAGACCGCCGAGCACGGAATAACCTGTGTGGCCGGAGATAAACTCGCCTGCGTGGGTCTCCTCGCCAAAGTGAAAATGCGCGTTGATGGTGTGCTCGAGCAGATGGACGGCGCAGTAGCCCGCCATGATCAGCACCGGTCCGAGCTTGGGATTGACGCGCAGGCTTTCGGGCGCCATCTCGATGACGGCTGTGGCCATCAGGAAGCCCGCGCCGAGCGCGACAAAGTAGCGCAGGTAACGCTCGATGCTGCGGGCGCGCACCAGCACAAGGCCGCCGGCTACGTCAGCCAGCGCGGCCACTGCTCCGAGAATGAGAGAAAGCTTGAGCATAGTAAAAGCAGGGAGCAGGGAACAGAGACTAGGGACTAGAGTTGGTTGCATAAATGGTCTGGTCAGGTTAAAGAAGCTTCCCTCAGGGGCTAAAGCCCCCGTGTTCATGAGGTTTTTGCGGCACGACTCAAGTCGTGCCCTGTTACGAAACCATTTATGCAACCAGTTCTAGGGACTAGAGATCAATCTTCATCGGTTACTTAGCCTGTTCCCCAATCCCTAATCCATATTTCCTGTTCCCTGTTTCTTCACCCGCTGTGGCGGATGTGCATCACGTCGCCATCCTGTACCACGTACTCCTTGCCTTCCAGGCGCAGCGTGCCGCGGGCCCGCGCAGCGGCCTCGGAGCCGGCGTCGAGCAGTGCATCCCAGCGAATGGTTTCGGCGCGGATGAAGTGATGCTCGAGGTCGGAGTGGATTGCTCCTGCTCCTTGCGGGGCCTTCGATCCCGCTGGAATGGTCCATGCGCGGCACTCGTCTTCACCCGCGGTGAAGAAGCTGATCAGGCCGAGCAGTTCGTAGCTTTTACGGATGAGGCGCACCAGGCCGCTTTCGTGCAGGTCGTAGCTTTCCAGAAAATCCGCTGCCTCGGCATCGTCCATCTCGGCCAGCTCGGCCTCAACCTTGCCGCAGATGGCCGTGGCGGCTGCATTCGGGCGATGCGCAATTTCATCGAGCTTGAACCGGCTGGCGGCAGCATCGAGATCGGCGCCCAGAGTCGAGCTTTCGCTGATATTAAGTGCATAGAGAATGGGCTTCTGCGAGAGAAACATAAAGCCGCGGATAAGCTTTTTCTCCTCCGGGGTCATCTCCAGCTCGCGCAGAGGCTGCTCTTTTTCGAGCGATTCTTTTGAACGCAAGAGCAGCGCGTGTTCGCGCTCCAGATCGCCGGTGCGGTTCTTCTTGAGATCCTTCTCGACGCGTTCGATACGCTTCTCGATCTGCGCCAGGTCGCTAACCATCAGGTCGAATTCGACGTTTTTCACATTGCGCAACGGATCGATGGGACCGACGTGGGGAATCGACTCGTTTTCAAAGGCTCGCAGCACGTGGATCAGCGCGTCCACATTGCGCAGATTGGTGAGGAACGACGTTTCCTTGAGCGCTTCCTGCCCGATAGCCGCGACATCGACGTAATCCACTGTGGCGTAGGTGGTTTTCTTTGGCGAGTAAAGGGCTGAGAGCTTGTCCAGGCGTTCGTCGGGCACACGGGCCACGCCGATGTGGGCTTCACGCGGGTTCGAGTAGCCGTGATCTTCGAGCTTGGCCTTGGTGAGGATTTTGAACAGCGATGTCTTGCCCACCTGCGGCAGGCCGATGATGCCAGTTTTCATGTGGATTCCGTTGTTGCCCCGGCAGAGTGATTTGCGTTTCAGGGCCTTTATGATTCTACAAGAGCGGTCAGACGCGGCCCTTTGCGATTGCGCGGCGCTTAACGAAGCGCAGAGCCGTCAGAATGGGAGAAACTGCCGCGACTTTCGAATCGACCAGTCCGGCCGCGAGACAAAGCGCGCGGACTTCCGACTCGCCCAGCAGCTGACCGCGTCCTTTGCGATAGACAACCCACATCGGCGTGTTTTTCGCCAGCGGCTCCGCTTTGCTTTTCAGCACGCGAACCAACTCCTCCGGAGTGTCAACGCGCGCGATGATCAGCATGCCGTTTCGTTTACTGATGGTTTCGGCCTGCGAGAGCGCCTCCTGCAATGCCTCATCCTCCACTTTGCCGACTACTTCCACGGCGGTCTGTGCGGTGATGCCCATCTTTTTGGCGAGTGAAGGAGGCGGCGCGAGGATGATGGCGGCCCATTTTGCTGCCACTCCACTTCCAAACGTGAGCGACCAGGGCTCTCCCTTAAATCGGAGATAGAGCCGGTCTCCTTTCGCATGGACCTGCGTCATTTGTGCGAAGGGGATCCTGCCTTTCAAGCCGCCGCGTAGGAGAAGCTCGCGTGACTCCAAAATCGCCTGTGCCGGCGCGGCGGTTCCATTGCGTTCGCAGAGGCAATGTGCTTCTCGTCCCATGGGTCTCCGGTTGACCTCACAATGTCCTGATCCCTGTTTCTGTTCGAGACTACGCTCGCGTTCAAGCGCGCGCCGTCTCTGCATAGGCTACCAGCACTACGGTGGCGATGCCCATGAGCAGAATGGTCATCTCCACATCTTCGCTGCGGTTGTGCAGCTTGTTGAAATGAGCCGTAATAGGATTGCCCGGATCGGTCGCATCGATTGCGCCTCCGGCTGCGGCACGGTCGCGATCCATCGCCGGGATGATGCTGAAGTGCGAGTAGACGGTGCAGCCGAGCATCAGCACAATGAGCACCATGGGCGCGAGGACGGCGCGTGGCTTATAGATGTTCCAGGCTGGCGCGAGCGCCAGCAGCGCCAGGAGCACGATTCCGGAAACCATGCCCATCCTGTGCAGAATGCCCAGCAGATGGCCAACGATCATGCCCGCCGTATGCGTATCGGGCTGGAGGGTTGTAAATGCGACCGCGGCGACCACGGGAAAGAAGATTTCAGCACCCAACCAGACAACAAGCGCAAGGTACAGCAGCGTGCGAAGCAAAGTTTTCATTGGGGAAGGATAAATCAGGGACTAGAAGCTGTTTCATAACCTGATTCGGAATCGAAGCAGGTACTTGGAAGTTAGTTGAAGGAGGGTCCATAACGTGGCAGGAGGGAAGAAGGATGCCACGAGGTGGTCCGATGTTGACGGATCGACAGTGGAGGAAGATTGAACCTCTGCTGCCGAAGCTCGGCGCGGGAAAACGCGGCGGCCGTCCCTGGGCGGATAGCCGCCAGGTGCTGGAAGGGATTTTGTGGATCGCGCGCAGCGGCGCCCGGTGGCAGGATCTTCCCAGCGAGTACCCTTCGCCTTCGACATGTTGGCGGAGGTTGCAGAACTGGGAGCAGAAGGACATTTGGCTGACGATCTGGCGCACGTTTCTGGGCGAGTTGAACCGCAAGGGGCGATTGGACTGGAGCGAGGCGTTTATCGACGGCAGTTTTGCGGCGGCGAAAAAGGGGGCGATGGGATCGGGAAAACCAAGCGGGGCAAGGGTACAAAGTGGATGGTGGTGGTCGATGGCAAGGGTGTTCCTCTGGGAAATCACTTGGGATCGGCCTCGCCGGCGGAGGTCAAGCTCGCAGAAACGACCATCGCCACGATCCGCGTCCCGGGCCCGAAGCGGAGGGGGCGACCGCGGCAAAAGCCGCAACGGTTGATCGCAGATAAAGCTTACGATAGCGACTCATTGCGGCGACGGCTGCACAAACGCGGAATCGAATTGATCTCGCCCCACAAGGCGGGACGCGTTCGCCCCGCAACTCAAGATGGACGTGCCCTGCGCCGCTACCGTAAACGCTGGAAGATAGAAAGAACAAATGCCTGGCTGGGAAATTTTCGCCATCTGGCGATTCGCTACGACCGGAAGCTGAGCATCTATCAGGCATTCTTCCACATCGCCTGTTTCATGATCGCCTTGAGAAGGTTATGAAACAGCTTCTAGTATGGCGTCGCAGAAATTGGCTGCATAATTGGCAAGGAGCAACCGCAGATCCCCTTCGACTGCGCTCAGGGCAGGCTTTCGGCTCCGTTTGGCCCAAAAGCTGGCCAAACTTCGCTCAGGATGACAGGCGCATTTTTGATACGAACTTCTGGGACAGGGCACTAGAGCTGGTTGCATACATGGTTTGAGGCAGTTATAGAAAACATTCCTCAGGAGCTAAAGCCCACCATTCATTTGCAGTGATTTCGGCACGACTAAAGTCGTGCCCTGTTACAAAGCAAATTGAAACTGAGCTACTACCCAGAATCGAGACCCTTCGACAAGCTCAGGGCAGGCTCTG
>JASHQE010000012.1 GCA_030037705.1 Acidobacteriaceae bacterium
TATGACTGCTGGCGTGAAGGACACGACGCGGTGACGGTTGAAGAGATTATCGCCGTGCTGCACCAGAATGCGGAGAATGCGTGCAAAGTGGTGAAAGCAGCCGTTGCGGCCATGCCGCATGAGCGCAACTGTGCGTGCGCCTCCGCCGCGAAGTACGCCGTGCTCACGCAGCCGGAGGCGATTCCGGCTGCGGCGAAAGAACGATTGACGCTGCTGTTCGGGAGATATCTGGGCTGGTAGAGCACGATTGGGCCCGCAAGTTGGCGAACTCGCAATACAAATTCCGCAGACTAATAAGAATGAACAGAAAGAGGACGATTGCATGGCCATTACCGTAGTAGGCAGCGTTGCCTACGATTCGATTGAGACACCGGCAGGACGGCGAGAGCGCTGCCTGGGCGGCGCGGCGACATACTTTTCCCTCGCGGCCAGTTTTTTTTGCGATGTGCGTGTGATTGCCGTGGTGGGCGAGGACTTCGGTCCGGAGCAGGAGGCGGTGTTCAAAAAGCGCAATGTCGATACGCGCGGCATTGAACATACCGCGGGCAAAAGTTTTTTCTGGGAAGGCTCCTATCTCGAAAACCTGAATGAGGCCAAAACACACAACACCGAGCTGAACGTCTTCGCGGCATTTAATCCTCAACTCCCGGACGTCTATCGCGACTCAGAGTTTCTGTTTCTGGCCAACATCGATCCGGTGTTGCAGCGCCGCGTCCGCGAGCAGATGCCGGATGTGAAACTGGTGGCCGGCGACACGATGAATTACTGGATCAACGATCATCGCCCGGCGCTGCTTGAGGTTCTAAAGGGCCTGGATATTCTGCTCATCAACGATACCGAGACCCGCGTCCTGGGCGCGAACAAAAATCTGGTGAAGGCTGCGCAGGCTGTAATGGCTATGGGGCCGCGGATTCTGGTGGTGAAGCATGGCGAATACGGAGCTACACTCTTCCATCACTCTGGTCCGAAAGGTAAAAGTGCGGAGCACACCTTCCGCGCGCCGGCATTGCCGCTCGAAGAAGTGGTTGATCCGACCGGCGCCGGCGATAGTTTCGCGGGCGGGTTTTTCGGCTACCTTGCATCGCAGAAAGAACTGACGCCCGGCTCCTTCCGGCGTGCGATGTTCTACGGCAGCACCATGGGCTCGTTCGCCTGCGAGCAGTTTGGCACGGAGCGCTTGCAGCAACTCTCACGCGCGGAGATCGATGAACGGTTCAATCTTTTCCGCGAGCTGACGCACCTTGACTGAAACACACATTCGGCCAGAGCCCGAGAAGCGCACTCCTTTCGCGGGTTCTCGCGAACTTTGGATTGTGCTCGGGCTCTGCCTGATGGCCTCGATTGCCGCAATCTGCTGGAGCTGGCGCAATGGCGCGCTCCTCAACTATGGCGACGCCATCGCGCATCTGCATATCGCGCGGCGATTCGTCGATTGCCGCTTTCATTCGATTGCCGAGCTCGGCTCGGTATGGTTGCCGCTGCCGCACCTGTTGATGCTGCCCTTTGTGCAGGTTTATTGCTGGTGGGCCAACGGCTTGGCGGGCACGATTCCATCGGCTTTGGCCTACCTGGCCGCGTGCGTGGGAATCTACCGGCTTGCGCGGCGATGGCTCAGGCCCGCCGCAGCCGCTCTGGCGCTCGCCTTCTTTGCGCTGAATCCCAATCTTCTCTACCTGCAAACTACGGCCATGACCGAGCCGCTGTTTCTCTGCGAGATAATCTGGGCGGTTGTTTGGCTGGTCGAGTGGCGAATCAGCCTGGACGGCGATCCGAAACGCGCCGGCCGGCTGCAAGGTTGGATTGTAATGGTCCTGATTGCCGCGATCTACACGCGCTACGATGGATGGGTGATGGCGCTGATCGCGTGGACCGCGATTGGCATCACGCGGCTGCGCGCCCGGAAACTGCAGTCCACCAGCTTCTGGATATGCAGCGCAGCGCTCGCTGCAGCGCCCGCGTTGTGGTTTCTCTACAACGCAACGCAATTTGGCGACTGGCTGGAGTTTGCGCGCGGACCGTACTCGGCCAAGGCGATCGAGCTGCGCACGGCCGCGCACGGCGGTGGTCCGCTGCATCCCGGCTGGCACAATCCATGGACGGCGCTGCAATTTTTCCTGAAAGTCTCTGCTCTGGACGCGCTCGCCGGGTGGGACAAGCTCTGCCTGGCGCTGAGCGCGCTTGGAACAGCGGGCGCCTGGCTCGCACTGCGGCGGCGCGCGTTCCGGTGGGCGCTGCTGTTGTGGCTGCCCGTTCCCTTTTATGCGTATTCCGTAGCGTATGGTTCAGTGCCGATCTTCATTCCGGTCTGGTGGCCACATTCGTGGTACAACACCCGCTATGGGCTCGAGATGCTTCCTGCGCTTGCGCTTGGCCTGGCCTTTGGGTCGCAATTTGCCATCGATGCGGTACGAGAGTTCAAGCCGCAGTGGGCTCAATATGCGGTCTTCGCGATGGCCGCGCTGGTGGCGCTGAACACCTGGGAAATCGTGCGCGAGCGGCCGCTTGTATACGTAGAAGGCACGAAGAACATCGCTGCGCGCCGGCCGTTTGATGAAAATATTCCGCCGGTGCTGCGGGAGCTGGGTGCAAAACGCCCCGGTGGCGCAGTCCTGATGAATACCTCCGTTTATCCGGAGCTCGTCGCCTTCTCAGGCATTCCGCTGCGGCAGACGATCAATGAAAGCGACCAGTATATTTATCGCAACGCGCTGGCTGCGCCGGCGACACATGCGGCCATCGTGGTGGCCTTCGATGGCGATGAGATTGACCGCGCGGTGAAGGCGCATCCGGCAGGGCTGACGGTGGTTGGCCGCTATATGTCCAAGGGGCAGGCCGCGGGCACAATTTACGTCTCCGATACCTGGCGCTCTGGCAACCATCCATAGACCTCAACAGACCTCAACAAGCCGGCTCAGCCGGTGATAGCATCGGGCAAGGAAGCAGCATGAGTTTGCCGCTGGCACAGATCGCGCAGCCTTTTCACTTCGACAGCATTGAGCAGATGCTGGTAGTGGATCATGCGATCGGGCGTTTGCTCGTTGCCTGTCTGCTGGGCGGTCTTGTCGGGTTGGAGCGCGAAGTCAACCGTAAGGCGGCCGGCGTGCGCACCAATCTGCTCATCTGCATGGGCTGTGCGTTCTTCACGCTGCTCTCGGCGGTGCTGGCTGGCGACACGAATCCCGATAAGGGCCGCGTGGCCTCGAACATCGTGCAAGGCATCGGCTTTCTCGGCGCGGGACTGATCCTGCACAATCGCAGCCGCGTGAGCGGCCTTACCAGCGCAGCGAGCGTCTTTGTGGTGGCCTCGATCGGGATGGCGTGTGGAGCGGGCCTCTATGCTGCCGCAGCTACGGGAACCGTGATCGTAATTCTGGCGCTCGAAGCGGTGGGATTTCTGGAGCAGCGCGCAAACCTGAAGATTTATCCGCTGATTTATGAGGCGCGAGGGCGCGACCAGACGCTGATGCTCGAATCGATTCTTGACGCAATGGACAAGGCCGGCGAGCGGCTCGCCATGGTCGATCGCGATGCCATCGGCGAATTACAACGGGTAAGCTTTCCGCTGACCGCAACCAAGAGGCAGCATGAACGTCTGCGCACCAAGCTGCTGGCCGAACCGGCCATCGACACGCTGCTGACCTTCCGCGATCCGGAGGAAGATTGATTCCCTTTACCAAGGCGCACGCCTGCGGCAATGACTTTTTAATCGTGACGGAGGAATCGGCGGCCGGTCGCGACTGGGCGGATCTCACGCGCCGCTTATGTGCGCGCAACACCGGCGTCGGCGCCGATGGAATTGAATTCTTTGCGTGGACGGGACCTGCATCCGGACGCATCCGGCTGCATAACGCCGATGGATCGATTGCCGAGATCAGCGGCAACGGCACGCGCTGCGTGGCGGCGTGGATGGCCGAAGCGCTGGGCTGCCAGGCGGGAGATAAACTTCTGATCGCGACCGACGCCGGCATGCGCATTTGCCGTATTGACCGCGTGCGCAGGGACGAGGCATTCATCATAGAGGTAACCACCGCAATGGGTGTCCCGACATTTGTGCCGCACACTCTGCGGCTCGCGGACGGATCGGATGTGGTGGGCATCGAAGTCTCGACCGGAAATCCGCACTTCGTCATTGTGGTGGATGATGGAGAATTCACCGTCGGCGGAAGACCGTGGACGGCTATTGGCGCGGAGATCTGCGTGCACGCCGATTTTCCCGGACAAACCAACGTCGAGTTTGTGCGCATCGTGAGCGAGCGAGAGATCGAGATTCGCATCTTTGAACGTGGCGTAGGAGCTACGAACTCGTCGGGGACGGGGACCTTGGCTTCGGCCACGGCCGTGCTGGCGCTGCACCGCTGCACCTCGCCGCTCACGGTCGTGGCTCCTGGCGGAGCGCAGACCGTAGAGTGGGAAGGGCCGGGATCAGAGCTGAGGCTCACCGGGCCAGCGACACTGATTGCGCGCGGTGAGACGTGGTAAGGATGAAGCTTAAGCCGGTGGGGAAAGGCGCAGGCATCAGCGTGATTGCGCCGGCGAGCTTTGCGCAACCGGAGCGCGTGGACCGGGGCCTGGCTGCGCTGCGCGCACTCGGATTTGAGCCGAAGCTGGGCACACATGCCATGAAGCGCGGGCCACTCTATTTTGCCGGAACGCCGGGCCAGCGATTAGCTGATCTGTATGCAGCCTTCGCGAACGAAAGCACGAAGGCGGTGATGTGCCTGCGCGGCGGGTATGGATCGAATTATCTGCTCGACGGTTTCGATACGGCGAAGATTGCGCACCACCCCAAACCGTTCTTCGCTTATAGCGATCTCACCGGCCTGCAATTGCAACTGCTCGACAAGATCGGGCTGATCGCGTTTCACGGACCCATGGTTGCGGCAGACTTCTATCTTGAAGATGGCGTGCACCTCGAAAGTTTTCAGGCGGCGCTGAAAGGCGATTCTTATTCCGTGAGCGCGGAGGAGGGATTGCGGCCTCTTAAAGACGGAAGCGCGCGGGGCATCTTATATGGCGGATGCTTGAGTATTCTGGTGTCGCTGCTGGGCACACCATGGGAGCCGCAAACAGAAGGCAAATTGCTTTTTCTTGAAGATGTGGGTGCGAAACCGTATCAGGTCGACCGTATGCTATGGCAGCTACGCCATGCCGGCAAGTTCGATGGCGTGCATGGTATTGTATTTGGCGAGATGCTGAACTGCACCTCGCCGGGAGCCGCACCCGAACTGCTGGAAGAAACGATTCTGAATGCTCTCGATGGATGGAAAGGACCGGTCGCCATCGGTCTGCGCAGCGGCCACGTCTCGCGGCAAAACGTAACATTGAGATTCGGCGCCGAGGCGGAGTTGACCGTTGGGGCTGCGGTGCGGCTCGATCTATTTGAACCGGCGGCAACAGCATGAGCGGAACACAAAAACACATTCACCTAAGCGGCATCTGCGGTACGGCGATGGCCTCGCTGGCCGGCTTGCTCCAGCTAGAGGGGCATCGCATCACCGGTTCGGATAAGGCCGCGTATCCACCTATGAGCGATCTACTGCGCTCGCTCGGCATTCCGGTGATGGAGCCTTACGCCGAAGCCAATCTCGATCCTACGCCGGACCTCGTCGTAATCGGCAACGCGCTCTCGCGCGGTAATCCCGAGGTGGAGCGCGTGCTGGACATGCGTATTCCCTTCACCTCGATGGCGGCGCTGCTGCGCGAGGAGTTTCTGAAGGGACGCGCATCTCTTGTGGTGGCCGGCACACACGGAAAGACGACAACGACCAGTATGCTGGCCTGGATCTACCAGACCGCATCGCGTGAAACGGCGGCGCTGGAGCCTTCCTTTCTCATCGGCGGAGTGGCGGAGAACTTTGGATCGAGCTTCCAGTTGCGGCCCACGCGCACCTTTATTCTGGAGGGCGACGAATACGATACGGCGTTCTTCGATAAGGGGCCGAAGTTTCTGCACTACTTTCCCGATGCACTGATCCTGACGCATGTGGAGTTTGACCATGCCGATATCTATGCTGATCTCCCTGCGGTGAAGACAGCTTTCAAGCGGCTGGTGAACCTGGTTCCGCGGCGCGGCCGGATCGTGGCCTACGACGGCAGCGCCAACGTGACCGAGTGCGTGGAGCGCGCGTTCTGCCGGGTGGAGCGATACGGATTTTCCGAGGCTGCAAACTGGCAGATCCGGAACCTGCGGTATGAATCGGGCCGTACGCGGTGGGAGGTCTGGCGCGAGGGCGCGTTGTGGTCTGAGCTTGCGATGAGTCTTGCCGGCGAGCATAATGCGCTGAATGCAACGGCGGCTGCCGCGCTCGCGGCCGGGCAGGGAGTAAGCAAAGACGCGATTGCGACGGCGCTTGCCAGTTTTAAAAGCGTGAAGCGGCGGCTCGAGGTGCGTGCGCAGATCGGCGGCGTGACGGTGATCGACGATTTCGCGCATCATCCTACGGCGATTCGCGAAACGCTGCGCGCCCTCCGTTCCGTATATCCGCAATCGCGGCTCTGGGCGATTCTGGAGCCGCGCTCCAACACCCTGCGGCGCAAGGTGCTCGAAGCGGATCTCGTGGAGAGCTTGCGCCTGGCTGACCGCGTCGTCCTCGCCGGCGTTTATCAGCAGCAACGCATTCCAGACGCAGAGCGTCTGCACCCCGAAGACGTCGTACATGCCTTAAATACTCAAGGCACGCCGGCAGAGCTGCTGCCTGACGCGGATGCGATCGTAAATGGCATTATGCTGCAGGTTGCGCCTGGAGATGTGGTGGCGATTCTTTCGAATGGCGGCTTCGATGGCATCTATGAAAAACTCCCTGCGCGTCTAAGGGAACGCTTCCCCTCAACACTTTGATCCAGGGCCGCAACACCGGTTGCGCAGTGACTGTATCCAGAATCCGATGAATTTGAGTGGCTCTTTCCTTAAGAAAGAGCCACCTTACTCTGAATCTAAAATGGTTCTATCCACTGCGGAACTGGTCTGGACGCGTGCATGATTGCTTCCCTCCTATTGCTGGCGACCATCGTCGTTCTTGGAACTCCCGCAGCCGTGGTGTTCATTCCCTGGGCCGCGATCACCGGCGATCCAACACCCCTCTATCGCGCGGCAACAGTGATTATGCGTATCGGCTACTGGCTGATCGGAATTCGTGTGATCGCCGAGGGGCTGGAACACGTGCCGGCGCGCACCGCGTGCATCTTCATGGCGAACCACGTGTCGAATCTCGATCCGCCAGCGCTGCTTCCGCGCATTCCGGGAAGAACCTCGGCCTTCCTGAAGCGTTCGCTGATGAAGATTCCGGTGCTGGGATACGGGTTCAAGCTGGGCGAGTTTGTTCCGGTGGACCGCGATGGACGCGTAGAGAGCGCGCAGGAGAGCATTGCAATCGCGCGAAAGGTGCTCGAAAAAGGGCTGCACATTACAACCTTCGTCGAAGGCACACGTTCACCCGACGGGCGCCTCTTGCCTTTCAAGAAGGGTCCATTTTATCTGGCTAAAGAGACCGGAGCGCCGTGCATTCCGGTGTCGATCTTCGGGACGGAAACGATGATGGCGAAAGGAAGCCTGCGGATCAAGCCCGGAACGGCACATATCCTCTTTCATGCACCGATCTATCCCAACGACTATGCAACGCGCGAGGAACTGCTGGAAACGGTGCGCACAGCGATTGCCTCGGGACTGCCCGAGTGGATGCGGACGTGAAAGCCGATGCTACTGCTGCACGATCGCGTTATAGCCGTCATTGAGCAGCTTGATCTTCCAGGTGTTGGCTTCGGCAGGAGTCGCAAACGGGCCGATGCGGACATGGATGAGGTTGTCGATGGGCTCGCGGCGCGCGGTAACGACGTACCCCCGCTTGCGAAGGGCCTCGGTGAGCACCTCGGCGTCTTCCGCATTGGAGATGGCCGCAATCTGCACCATGAACGTACCCGCGGGCGATGCGACCGCGGACGCAATGGCCGGCTGAACTGGATCGGCCGCGGCGGCCTGGCCAGGTTGACTGGTCTCGACCGCTGGCGTAAGCGCGGGATGAACTTCAGCCTGGTTCGGGGCCGCAGCGGTGGGAGCCTGTGGGAGCGATGTCTGTACGTTTGCAGCCGGAGTCAATCCGGAAGCAGGCGCAGTGGTTCGATTGGAAGCGGCTGCAACTACCTGAGGAGATGGTGCTGCGCCTTCCGTCGCGGAGGGTTTGGTAAGGGAACTGTCCGGCTGCGAGGGCTGCGAGGCTGTTTCCGCGGTCAGCGCTGCTGCCGAAGATGGTTGCGAGCTACGATGCCCCGCCACATAGCCAAGGCCGAAACAGAGGCCGCATAGGATCACCAAACCGCCCAAGAGGGCAATCAGCATGCCTGAGCCAAGCGTCAGCTCGGTGTCGCGCCGAGGCGACATCGGCTCCGGATCGAAATTGTCAAAAACTCCTCTCATACGCCCTTCCCCAACTTCATAGCCAAGATAAACCGGCGCTTTCTCAGATGCCGTCCAACGCACCCCTTGCCGTCCTATTCGACCGCCGTCCTCGAACTTTGGTCATCATAAGAGCTACGGCTGCCCCGCCACTGTTTTGGGATCGCCGGCCAATTTGTTCCACAGGGTCATCATCTCGATCGGCAGTGGGAAAACGATGGTGGTGTTCTTCTCAACGCCGATGTCCGACAATGTCTGCAGGTAACGCAACTGCAATGTCATAGGCTGGGTGGCCATCAACGCCGCCGCGTCCACAAGCTTTTGTGCAGCGCTGTACTCACCCTCGGCGTGGATGATCTTCGAGCGTTTTTCGCGTTCAGCCTCAGCCTGCTTGGCCATGGCGCGCAGCATCTGCTCGGGCAGGTCGACCTGCTTGACTTCTACCGAAACGACCTTGACGCCGAATGGCTCGGTCCGCTGGTCGATGATGGTCTGGATGCGCAGGTTGAGCTTGTCGCGATGGCTGAGCAGCTCATCGAGCTCCACTTCACCTAGAACCGAACGCAACGTGGTTTGCGCGAATTGCGAGGTCTGATAGACGTAGTTGGCCACCTTGATAGCGGCATCATTCGGATTCACGACATAGAGAGTGACGACGGCATTTACCTTGATGGTTACGTTGTCGCGGGTAATCACGTCCTGTGGCGGCACCTCCAGCACGTCCTGGCGCAGTGAGATGCGGATCATCTGGTCAAAAGGCCGGAAGACGAGAATGATGCCGGGGCCTTTCGGAGCAGGCAGTGCCCGTCCCAGCCGGAAGATGACGGCGCGTTCGTATTCGCGGAGGATTTTAATCGAATTTAGGAGGTAAAGAACGAGGATAGCGACAAAGATCAGAATCGGCAACATGGCGTCGGACATGAACTTACCTCAGCAGGGATTGTACTCCCCTAGAATGAAGCGCGAATCTCAGTGGACGGGGCAGCCGTGAGCGGCTGGACCCGAAGCAGCATCTGTTCGTGACCCGTGACCTGCAGCACCGTGCCGGCAGGAAGAGGCTGGCTTGCTATCGCGCGCCAGATCTCGCCTTCCACAAGGACGTGACCCTCCGGGTTGAGCGGTTCCATCGCCGTTGCACGGGAACCCACCAGAGCGTCACCGCCCAATCGGGCCTTGCGTCTGCGCGCGCGCACGGCCAGCCGGACAAGAAATACGGTGATCGCTCCGAAGGCCGAGCTGATGGCGACGGCAACCAGCGGGCTCACGGCCATCTGCGGGATCGGCGCCGCAACCAGAGTCAAGGTCCCGAAGGTGAGGCAGATAATGCCAGCGATGGCCAGCGCGCCATGGCCGCCGAATTTGGCTTCAAGGAGCAGCAGGACCAGCGCGGCTATCAGGAGCAGGACCGCCGTGTACCGGATGGGCAGGAGATTCAAGGCAAAGATGGCAAGCAACACCATGAGCGTGCCCAAGGCACCCGGCACAATGGTGCCGGGCGTATTGAATTCGAGATAGATGAGCAGCGCTCCGCCCACGAGAAAAAGCAGGGCGATATTGGGATTGACCAGCCAGCCGAGCAGGCTGTCGCGGAGGGTGGGCCGGATCAGTTCGATGCGGGCTCCGGCCAGATGGAGGGTCTGCTTGGCTCCATCGAAGCGCGTAATCTCACGCCCATCCAGCGCCGTGAGGAGTTCGCCTTCATTATTCGCGACGAGATCGATCAGATGCTGATTGAGCGCCTCCTCGGCGGTGTAGGAATGCGAGGACTGCACGGCCGCCGTGGCGGCTTCCGCGTTGCGGCTTCGCCGCGTCACGTACGAACGCAGAAATGCCTCCGCGTCGTTCTCCACCTTCTGCATCTCGGTGTCGTCCGGCTTGCCCATGGCGAAGACGACGTGGGCCGCACCGGCTTCGGTTCCCGGAGCCATGGCGGCTATATCCGCAGCTTCAAGCAGGAAAAAACCGGCAGAGCCGGCGCGCGCTCCGGACGGACCCACATACACAATGACCGGAATGCGCGAGCCAAGGATGGCGCCGGCCATGGCGCGCATCGAATCGACCAGGCCGCCGGGCGTATCCATCTGAATGAGCAGCGCCTGAGCGCCGTCGCTTTGAGCGCGGGCGATGGCGCGGCTTAACTCATCGGCGCTTACCGGCTGGATCGTGTCGTCGAGAACGAACTTTTCAACGATTGGCTGCTGGACTGGCTGCTGGGCTGCTGCGGCTGCTGCAAGCGCCAACGTTCCTCCGCAAACGATCGCAATAAAACCGGCCGTGATTCGGAACGAGAACCTGTGAGCGCGCTGAAGCATGGCTTATTCCTTCAGGGCCCTCCGGCTGGCCCTACTAACCCCTGCTGACCCACTACTGCGTTTGACCCGATCGGGCGAGCACCTGTCTGAGCAGCTCTCTGCCTGCCTGACTCGTCGGATCGAGCTTGAGCGCTTCTTCGGCATCGTTCTTTGCCTCGCTCAAGTGGCTGTCCGCGAGATCCAACCGGCCCAGCACAAGGTACGCATCGGCCGAGGGGGAGAGTTCCAATGCCTTATGAGCTTCCTGGCGGGCCGCGCCGTTGTCACCGGTGCGTTCGCGAACCTCCGCAAGCCCGACATGGGCCTCGGCAACCTGGCCGTCGGCGGCCACGGCGGACTGGTAGAGCCGTTCGGCTTCGAGCAACAGCCCCCGGTCGAGAAATCCCCTCGCTTGGGCTGAGAGCTTCTGCGCCCGTTCGCGCGGACTAAGTGCGGCCAGGCCGGCCGCATCCATCTGGTCAAGCATGACCGCTGCCTGACGGAATGCCGCTTCATCGAAGGTGCGCACGATTCGCTCGAGCGGATCGGCGCTTGCAGGCGGATCAGCGCCTGGGGTGGCTTGTACCGGAACCGGATCCTTCCAGGCTGCGGCGAGCGTTTGCGCTTCGCCGTCAGCCGGGCGCAGCTTCAAGCACTGCGCCAGCTCATTCAAAGCCGCCGTGGTCTTGCCATGCCGCTGAAGACTGACGGCCAGATTGAAATGATAATCGGCGGCTTTGGGGTCGGCCGAGGCCGCCTGCACGAAGAGCGCGGTTCCGTCATGGCCCTGGCGGCTGACGGCGACTCCCTCGTCATTCACCACCTCTGCCAGCGGAAGAACGCGTGCAACCGCGGCGAAGGCTTGTTCAGCTTGGGGATAATCACCGGAAAACAGCAGCGAAAGGCCGCGATAAAAGCCTGCTTCCAGGCCGTCGGGACCGTTGCGGTCCACTTTGGCGAAGGCTTGGGCCGCCTGGTCATATTGCTGGCTCTGGTACTCTTCACGCCCCAGCGCCATCCATGCGGGACTGAAAGCCGGACTCAACTTGACCGCCTGTTCGAGGTGGCGCATCCGCTCGGCCTGGTCCGGCTCCGTGATGCCGCGGATGTACTGCTCGTAAGCATCCAGGCGTAGCTCCGAGCCGGCGGCGATAAATGTCTCTTCGGCAATATTGAGGGAGGGGTCGAGCTGCTGGGTGAGCTTCCAGGCCAGCGAGCCGAAGACCGCGATCATGTCGCGCATCTCGCCGCGCGCCGTAATTGCCGGCGTCATGCGCAGGTGGGGCACGTCGACAAGCTGAGCTTCCGCGATAATCTCCGTTCCGCTGGTGGAGTAACTGCCGACGACGATCGAGTCCGCGTCGAGGGTCTGCGCAAGCTTGAGAGAACTGGCCCGGGACGGCTGGAAATTTTGCGGAAGCCCGAGATGATCGAGGGCGTACATGCGGTCTGCGCGGGTCATGGGCGCGAAGCCGGCCGATGCAAAACGAGTGCTGAGCAGATCGGCCGCGGCCTCGCGAATCCAATCCAGGCTGGGTTGGCCGGTCCGGTTGTCGAAGGGCAGAACGAGCAGAATGCGTCCCCGGTCAGCCGCGGAAGGAGCATCTTCCACAGGCATCTGGGCGGAGGCAGAAACAAATGAAAACAAAGCCAAAAAGGCCGCAAGCAGGGTGATGCTGGCAAGCCGGCACGCCGACATGGGACGGAATAAGAAAAGATTCAGCACAACAGGGAGATTATAGGCTTTTGAGCGATGCTGAAAGCAGGCGCAGCCGAAATCCATAGGTTACCTGCACGTTCGGGTAGTGGCTCAGTTTGAACGCACATTCTTCAGGGGCTAAAGCCCGCCGTTCATTTGCGTGATTTCGGCACGACTAAAGTCATGCCCT
>JASHQE010000086.1 GCA_030037705.1 Acidobacteriaceae bacterium
CAAGGTGATGCAGGAATTGCTCCGTCACGCCTCCGCGAGGGTGACGCTGGATACGTACACTCAGGCGATCACCGACAAGAAGCGAAGGGCTCAGACGAAGGTCGTGCGGCTCTTGGTCGACAAGGGATCACGAAAGAAATAGCATCTGTTCGCAGCGGTTTGTGCCCATTTGTGCCCACGAACTTCGCAGGAATCCCCGCATAGCGACAGTGTTTGGCTTGCTCCGCAGCGCAAGTTGCGGAGCATTTTGTGCCCAACTGTGCCCACACCGAATCGCGGCGATCACTGTATGTCTCAGATTCTATTTGGCGTCCCCGACGGGATTTGAACCCGTGTTATCGCCGTGAAAGGGCGGTGTCCTAGGCCGGGCTAGACGACGGGGACATAAGCAGGAGGGGCAGACAGCGAGCCGCGTGGCTGAATGCGCCCTTTTGAAGGCTATCAACTCGCCGGAAGTGTGTCAAAAACCGGCGATGCGGCTCAAAAGACTTGCCAACCAGCAGGAAATTCCGCCTCATCCTTTCCAGATGTCTCTTTAGGGAATCACTTGCGGTCCAGGTTGTCCGCAATCCCTCCCATGACAACTTGTTAGTTTGCAAAGACTTATTAGTATGCGCCATGTCCAAAAGAGGGCTCGACCGGGGAACCGGAGCCATTTAATTTCGTAGACTTTTTCAGAGCGTACGTCGGTTATTCTCGAGCCCATGGCCTGTTCGACTTAAGTTTTTGGCTGCGCCCGCCTAAGCTGTATGTAATTTTGCGTCGCGAAGGCAAGTCGCGGCGTCAGATACGCAAGAGTTTCTCGCGACCAGTTTCCGGGCATGGCGGAAGACCCTCCGGACACAGATGCAAACCTGAAAACATGGCCGTTCATCTCCCTTTCGGAGCCCTTCAAAGACTTTGGGGATTTCGCAAGAAAACAAGTACCGGGCCGCGATGGCCAGGAAAAGGAAGAATCGAGTGACCAAGCGGACATTGAAACGTACATATGGAATCGGCTGTTTGATGCTGCTCGCGCTTGCCGCCAACGGGTGCCAGAAGAAGCAGGCAGCAGCGGCTGGCGGAGCCGGGATGCAAGGTTTGCCCGTGCAAACTGTCTCGGTCTCGCTGGCGCCGGTGCCGCAGAGCAGTGAATATGTGGCCACCATCAAGTCGCGCCGCTCGGCTACGCTTATGCCGCAAGTAAGCGGAATCCTTACCGCGATCCGCGTTCAATCCGGCGATCATGTCAAAGCCGGGCAGGAGCTGATGGATATTGATCCGCGCCAGCAACAGGCCAACGTGGAATCGCTGCGGGCCACGGAACGGCAAAAGAAGGCCGTCTATGATTACAACATTGTGGAGCTGGAGCGGCAGAAAAAGCTGTTCGAGGCCGGCGTGACCAGCCGCGATGTGTACGACCAGGAACAGCAGGCCTACGAGAATGCAAAGGCAGATTATGAGTCGGCTGTCGAGGCGCGCAAGACGCAGGAGCAGCTGCTCGATTACTACATGGTCCGCGCTCCCTTCGATGGCATCGTGGGAGATATTCCCGTGCACGTAGGCGACTATGTTTCGCAGCTCAACGCGCCTCCCACTACGCTCACTACTGTTGATGAGAACAAGGACCTCGAAGCCTACATTTACGTACCCACGGAGAAGGCCAGCGATGTGCGAATGGGCCTGCCGGTGGACATTCTCGACAGCGACGGCAAAGTAATCGAGAAGACCAAGGTTGATTTTATTTCTCCGCAGGTCGATAGCGGGCTGCAGGGAATTCTGCTCAAAGCTCCGGTCAGCTCCGGATCTGAGATTTTGCGTACCGCACAATTAATCAGGGCGCGCATCATCTGGAACACTGCGCCCAAAGCGGTGGTGCCTGTGCTCGCGGTTACGCGGCAGGGCGGACAGACGTTCATCTACCTGGCCGAGAACCAGGGCGGAAAATACTTTGCCCGCCAACGGCCGATTACCGTGGGGGACACGGTGGGCAATGACTACGCCGTGGAGAGCGGCCTGGAAAATGGCGACAAGGTGATCATCTCCGGCACACAGTTTCTTGTTGATGGCGCACCGGTGATCCCGCTGCCGCCGGGTCCGGCACCGTCTGCTCCGGGAGCGGGAAGCTAGCACGATTCCGCGCGAGGCTCTGCTGGTTTTAAGAGCTCGCATCCGCAACGCGAAAAGAATTGCGAGGGCTTTGTGGTTGATTTCTTTATTCACCGGCCGGTGTTTGCGACCGTCTGTGCTCTACTGATCATTCTTGCGGGAGCGGTGTGCATTCCCACGCTACCCATCTCTCTCTACCCACAGCTTGCGCCGCCGCAAGTTACGGTTTCGAGCAACTATGTCGGCGCGAACTCACGCGTCGTCGAGTCGGCCGTGACCATCCCGCTGGAAGAAGAGATCAACGGCGTGGAAGGGATGCGCTACATCGAGTCCACCAGCTCGAATGACGGAACGAGCACCATCACTACGACCTTCCGCACCGGCTATGACCTTAATATCGCAGCCGTTGATGTACAGAACCGCGTCGCCTCTGCGCAAGGCCGTCTGCCGCAGGAAGTCAAGAACACCGGCGTCACCATCACCAAAGCCAACTCAAACTTCGTCTTCGCGGCCGCGTTCATCTCTTCTCCGCCTGGCCGCTACTCGAATCTATTTATCAGCAACTATGTTGACGTCTATGTAAAAGACGCACTCAAGCGCATCCCCGGAGTGGGCGATGTGTTGATTTTCGGCGAGCGCAAGTACGCGATGCGCATCTGGCTCGATCCGGATCGCCTGGCGGCGCGCGACCTCACGGCTTCTGACGTGGTGAACGCACTTTCAGAACAGAACGTCGAGATTCCGGCTGGCCAGGTGGGCCAGCCACCCTCAGACCCGCACCAGAAGTATCAGATCACCGTAAGCGTGGTGGGCCGGCTCTCTGATCCAACCCAGTTCGACGAAATCGTGTTGAAGAATGATCCCTCCGGCATTGTGCAGGTAAAAGATGTTGGTCATGCGGAACTGGGCGCCGAGACCTATTCGATGGATCTGCGCTACAACGGCCAGGACGCCATTGGCGTGGGCGTGCAGCAGTTGAGCAATGCCAATGCGCTGCAGGTGGACCGAGACGCGAAGGCGGCTCTCGACCAGCTTTCGCAATCCTTCCCGCCGGGCCTGAAATACGTGATCCCCTTTGACACCACCACAGTGGTCGGTGATTCGATCCGCGAGGTCGTGAGCACGTTAGGTGAGGCCATCCTTATCGTCATCGCGGTGATCTTTCTGTTTCTGCTCGACTGGCGCGCGACGATCATTCCAGCCGTCACCATCCCGGTTTCACTCATCGGCACCTTTGCCTTTATCAAGATCTTCGATTTTTCCATCAACGCGCTCACCATGTTTGGCATCACGTTGGCTACCGGTTTGGTGGTTGACGATGCCATTGTGGTGATCGAAAACGTACAACGCCACATGGCCGCCGAACACTGCGATCCGCACAAAGCCGCATCAGACGCCATGCGCGAGGTCACTAGCGCTGTGATCGCCACGTCGCTGGTTCTCATCTCCGTCTTTGTGCCGGTCTCGTTCTTCCCCGGCACCACCGGCATTCTCTATCGCCAGTTCTCGTTGACCATCGCGTTTTCGATTGCCATCTCTGCGTTTAATGCGCTTACGCTATCTCCGGCGCTCTCTGCGCTCTTTTTGCGCGGCGAAGAAGAGCGCCCGCATCAACTGGATTTCCTGCGCATCCGCCCGATCTCCCGCGCCTTTGCCGGATTCATCCATGGCGCCGACGCTGCGATTGCCTGGATGGGCAGAACCTACGCGCGGATCATTCATGTTGTTCTCCGCCTGCGCTACGTTCTGTTGGTGCTGTTCGTAGCCGGACTTACGGCGACCGTGTGGATGTACCAGCGCGTGCCAACGGCGTTCGTGCCGGGTGAAGATCAGAACTATCTGATGTGTATTGTGCAAACACCGCAGGGCGCTTCGCTCAGCTACACGAGCGATGTGGCGAACCGGGCCACGGAGCTCATCCGCCAGGATCCGGATGTTTACGGCACATTTGCCGTCATGGGCTTCAGCCTGAGCGGCGGCAGCGCCTCAAACTTCGGACTCATCTTTGTGCCGCTCAAATCGCAGGATGCGCGCAAAAAGGAGGGCCCGGGACATACAGCGGCCGACATTCAACGAAAGCTTGCTCCGCAGCTCTTCGGTGTGCCGGGCGGCTTGGTCGTGCTCGTTGAGCCGCCGGCCATCCAGGGTCTGGGCAGTTATGGGGGCTTTGCCTTCGAGCTCCAGGACCTGGGACGGAATACGCTGAGCGATCTGGATCGCGTGGCGCACCAGATCGTGGCGGGCGGCATGCAGTCAAAGGAGATCACGAATTTATACACGAGCTACACGGCGAATGACCCACAGCTTCTGGTCTCCATCGATCGCGAAAAAGCCAAGACAATGAATGTGTCGATGGATCAGATCAGTTCCACGCTGAGCGTCTTCATGGGCTCGGAGTATGTGAATGACTTCGACTTCAACAATCGCTCTTACCGCGTCTACGTGCAGGCCGATCAGAATGACCGCATGACGCCTGCCGATCTGCGCAAGTTCTATGTGCGCTCCGGCTCAGGGCAGATGATCTCGCTCGACAATCTCGTTTCCATCGAACAGTCTTCGGGTCCGCAGGTTATCAATCACTACAATCTCTTCCGGTCGGCCGAGATCGATGGCCAGCCGCAGCCTGGCGTCAGCTCCGGCCAGGCGTTGAAGGCAATGGAGCAACTCGCGAAGAAGAACATGATCCAGGGCATGAGCTACGAGTGGACCGGGCTCTCGCTCGAAGAGATCGAGTCGAGCGGCAAGGCGGTGATCATCTTCGGCCTCGGTATTTTGGTCGTTTATCTCACGCTCTCCGCGCAATATGAGAGCTTTGCGCTGCCATTCATCATTCTTCTTGCCGTGCCCATGGCCGTTCTGGGCGCGCTGGGTTTCGTCTCGCTGCGCGGGTTCTCAAACGATGTCTACTGCCAGATCGGTTTAGTCATGCTCATCGGCCTCTCGGCTAAGAACTCAATTCTGATCGTCGAATTTGCGGAGCAGTTGCGCCGCAAAGGCCGCTCCATTACCGAAGCTGCAATTGAAGCCGCTGAGTTGCGCCTGCGTCCGATTTTGATGACCTCGTTCGCATTCATCCTCGGTGTGCTGCCGCTTGTCTTTGCTACGGGCGCAGGCGCGCTGGGGCGCCGCTCCGTAGGCACAACGATCGTCGGCGGCATGTTGCTCTCGACCATTCTGAATCTCATCTTCATCCCTGTGCTCTATGTGCTTCTCAGCCGTCTGCTCAAGCACAGTAGTGGCGTGCCCGTGGAAGAACAGGAAGAATCGCTTACGCTGTCATCCTGAAAACCGATTCTTGTTTGGAAAGAAAATCTGCGCGAAGGTCTGGCGGCATCAGTTTTCAGTTGCTGCAATCCGAAGCCCCCGTGTTTGACGCCTTTTTCCTCAAGAAAACGGCGCATTGCGCAATGGCGGAAATACGCCATGAGACCGAAAACCCGCCCTACTGTTTTTCCCGATGCGCGATCACATAATCCTTGATCCGGTCATAGACCGCGCTTGTCACTACGCCTTGATCGATCAGATCCTGTTTGCTGCGATAAGGCCGGAAGCGTACGATCCGCGTTGCCCACGTCCACGTCATGCCGGGAATTTTCATCAGCTCCTCCGCGCTCGCATGATTAATGTCGACGCGCGCCTCGGGCGATGGAATCACGTGCGCCTTCGGCTCCGGCGTACTTTGCGACGCTCTCGTCAATGGCGCGTAGAATGCCATCGCCGCCAGCAACAAAATTCCCGTTTCTGCTCGCACGACCCCATTCTCCGCTTCCCCTCGGTTCAGCGCAAGCAGGAATAGGAAGCTAGAGCATTTCTCCTTTTTCCCCTTCCCCGGTTACAAGTTATGCAGCAAATCAATGAGCCGTGATCTTGCGCAGCGTAACCATCACGGTCTGAGATTCCTCAGACTTGAGATGGATTTCACCGGAGTTCCAGGTTTCATAGCCAGGTGCTTCGACAGAGAAGCTAAAAGGGACAGGCGGCACAAAAAGTTTCGTGGTCCCGCCTGCATCGCTGCTGCGCTGTACTGTTCCGAAGGGCTTTGGCATATCTGGCCTTGTGAACTCGAAGCCAGCACTCGGAACCATCTCGCCGTCATCGCCACGAATGACAACCGTAAGCGAGGCCGCTTTTTGGCCCATCTGGATCGCGCCCTTGACAGTTTCACCGGCCTTCACGATCACTTTGTTCGGCTCCTTGTAATCGGGTAACCTGAAGAACGCGAACTGTACGTATGGATAGCCTTTGTCCTCCTTGGCGGCTTCAAGGTAAACTACGCCTACTGGCACAGAAGTGAGTTGGAATCGCCCCTGCTTGTCGGTTTTTGTGCGAATCGGACGGAGCATGTTCTCTTCGGGTAAACCGTAAACATCGGCTCCCGCCAGCGGTTTGCCATCGCGCTCAGTGACTG
>JASHQE010000087.1 GCA_030037705.1 Acidobacteriaceae bacterium
CTTTCAAGCATCTGGTGTTCGGGAAGGCGGTGCGATTCCGCCACTACCCCGTAACTGTGAACGCTGAGAGGTCGGCACTCTGCTCGAAGCCACTGGGACGTTTCGTCCTGGGAAGGCTGCCCGATCTCGTTGACGCGCAAGTCAGGAGACCGGCCAGATGCCAATCTGGGCTTATTCAACTTCGATGGGAGAGTTGAAGAGCATGACCACGGGATTCAATCTGAAGATCGCGTGGTAGCTGCTGCCTCAGGACCAACTTCCCGCTTGTCTTTGCGCGTTCGCCTTGTGGGAACGCCGGAGGACGACGCCATGCACCATGGTTCGACTCGGGATATGACTCTCGTCCTGGGCGGTGTCCGTAGCGGCAAGAGCCGTTATGCCCTCCAGCTCGCTGCGCGAGCGCAGCGCGTCACGTTTTTGGCAACAGCCGAGCGACGCGAAGACGAAGAGATGCAGCGCAAAATCGAGAGGCACCGCGCCGAGCGGCCGCAATATTGGAACACGATCGAGGAACCGCTCAACCTGGCCGGCGCAATAGCATCGATAAGCAATTGCGACCTGCTGCTGATCGATTGTCTCACGCTCTTTGCGGGCAAACTGCTCGATGTCCATGGCGACAATTTGCCTGGCATATCGGCAAGCATCGACGCGTTATGCTCCGCATTGAAATCCTCACACTGCTCGATCGTTCTGGTTTCGAACGAGGTTGGAAGCGGAGTGGTTCCAGCATTTGAACTGGGACGGCGATACCGCGACCTGCTGGGCGAAATCAACCAGCGCGTTGCAGCAATTGCCGATCACGTTGTTCTCATGGTGGCAGGATTGCCGCTTACACTCAAAAACCGGGTTAACGAGGAGGCCCGAGCATGAAGGCATTTTTGGTTTCTCACCGGAGCGCGCCAACGTGATGCGCTCGGGATGGTAAAGACCAATCCATCACAACCATTAACCAGCAGGGTGTCGGGAAGCGCGGTGCAACTCCGCCACTACCCCGTAACTGTAAGCGCAGAGAGACGTGCAGGGAGTTCAACGCCACTGGAGCATCGCTCTGGGAAGGCAGCACGGACTTGAGGACGCGCAAGTCAGGAGACCGGCCCGGCTGCAAGCTTGAACCCGAGGGGGAAATATGTCTCTTGTTTCTACACGTTACTTGTCAGCCTGCTTTTCCATCGTCTCTCTTCTTTTCCTTCCACCATGGGCGAAAATGCTCGACGCGCAACAGGCCGGAAAACTCCATGGAGCGGTTCAGGATCCTCTTGGCGCTGCAGTGACGGATGCCTCGATCGACCTCATCCACAACGGCCGCATCGTGGCAAGCACAAAGACCGATAATCAAGGCGCATATGGTTTCGACATCACGGCTTCGGGCCGGTACAGGGTCCGGGCTTCGGCTCCTTCTTTTCAATCGGGGGCAAGCCCGATCGTTTATGTCTCAGCAGCGAGCGCCGCTGAACTAAATGTCACACTCGGCACTCCAGCTCTTACGCAGCAAGTGACGGTAACCGCGACAGGAACACCTACGCCGGAGGCTCAAACAGGTGCATCCGTAACAGTGATTCCTTCCGAAGACTTTCGCTATGCAACAGAAGTGCAGGACCCGCTGCGGCTGGTGCCCGGCCTGCAGATGACACAGACGGGCCAGACGGGCGGCACCACGGGGCTGAATATCCGCGGAGGCGCGACCGACGCAAACAAAGTGCTCATCGATGGCATTCCTGCCGACGCTATTGGAGGCGCGGTGGAATTCGCCAATCTCGCCAGCACCGGCATTCAATCGATCGAAGTCTTGCGCGAACCGAACAGCGCCCTTTATGGCTCCGATGCCTTGGCTGGCGTGGTCAATCTGACCACGCTACGAGGCTCAACGGTTCTTCCTCTTTTCACTTACGCAGGCGACGCCGGCAACTTCGGCACATATCGAAACGAGGTGACTGCCGGAATGGGCTATCGGCATTTTGATCTCTATTCTGCTTTCGCCCGCATGGATACGGACAATAGCCTTCCGAACAGCGAATTCCACAATGCCACGTACGCCGGAAACTTCGGATGGGCGCCGAATTCGGCGAACGATCTTCGATTTACCGTGCGGCACATCATCGTCTCCGGAGGCCAGCCCAATAGGGTTGCGTTGTACGGCATCCCCGACGATGGTCAGCAGAAAGAACAGGACAACTACTATGGCGCGATCTGGAATAACCAGACTACAAGCAGGTGGCACAACCTGCTGCGCTATGGCGGCCTGCGGCAGAACTCCGAGTTCAATGAGTTTGGCGCGACCGGCATCTACGACCCTGCAATCGGCTACTGGCTTGGTGCGCCTGTCACCATCACCGGCGCGAATGGCTATTCAGTAAGTGGCCAGGCGATCTTCCAATACAGTAATCAATTCTCACAATATCTCTCTCCGACCAGCCGCGATTTCGTCTATGCGCAGAGCGATTACAGTGTTACTCCACATTTCTTTGCATTGGGCGCCTTCAAGTTCGAGCACGAAAGCGGTTCGGCCGGATATACAGGCGGAACGCCGTCGAGCATCGAGCGCAATAACTACAGCTACACGCTGCAACTCACGGGCGATATTCGGAACCGGCTCTTCTGGAATATGGGGACCGGCCTTGAAGACAATGGGCTCTTCGGCTTTGCCGCGACACCGCGAGCTTCGCTGGCCTACTACCTGGTCCGTCCGTCGAATGACGGCTTCTTTAGCGGCACAAAACTGCATGGGAGCTTTGGCAAAGGCATCAAGGAACCGAGCGTGTATCAGCAGGCGAATTCGCTGTATGGGCTGCTCGCGCCACTCTCCAACGGCTCCACATTGATAGAACAGTACAACGTCGCTCCGCTTGGAGCCGAAGATTCCAGAACATTTGATGGTGGCGTCGATCAGCAAATCCTGAACGGGCGGGCGCTTCTCGGCCTCACTTATTTCCACAACGAGTTCAGCAATGGAGTGGAATATGTCCCGCAAGCCGGACTCATCGAACTGGGCGTGCCGGCCGCCAATCTGCCGCCATTCGCGTACGGCGGGGCATACATCAATTCGCTTGCATTTCGGTCGCAGGGCGCTGAGGCCGAGATTCAGTACCAGATTGGCAGCCATCTGTTTGCGCGCGGCGGTTACACCTACACCGATGCCGTGGTCCAGCGTTCCTTTTCAAGCGACAACCTTCAGCCGAGCTTCAACACCTCGTCGGATTTCAGCAACATTCCGATCGGAGCAGACTCTCCACTCGTGGGAGCGCGGCCGTTCCGGATTGCGCCGCACACCGGATATTTCGCAATCAACTACACACGATCGAAGTTCTACACAACGTTTACCGGAACACTTGTCGGCAGCCGCGATGACAGCGACTATCTCGTGGACCCGAACTTCGGCACGAGCCTGCTGCTCCCGAATCGCAATCTGCTGGGTGCATATCAGCGGCTTAAGCTGGGCGGCGGCTATCAGGTTACGCATCGGGTGAATGTCTATACGAACATCCAGAATTTACTCAGCGAGCACTATTTCGAAGCATTTGGATATCCCGCGCTCCCCCTCACCTTCCGGTCGGGAATCAAGGTTAATTTTGGAGGGGAGTCATGGAGTCTAAAGTGAACGCAATCGATAAACTCACGCACGGCATCGAGCCACCGAGTGAAGAATGGCGCCAGAGAGCCCGTCAGCGCCTCGACACTCTGACCAAGCCGCTCGGCAGCCTGGGACGTCTCGAAGACATTGCTGCCCAGGTTGCGGCGATTCGCGGGGAACAGCTCAGCGATTCTGCCAGCAAAGCTGTTTACGTCTTTGCCGCCGATCACGGAGTTGCGGAGGAGGGGGTCAGTGCCTATCCACGCGAAGTCACCAGGCAGATGATTCTCAACTTTCTCTCTGAAGGAGCAGCCATCAATGTGCTGGCAAGGCTGCATGGTGCTGTACTGCGTGTGGTCGATGTGGGAGTGGACGCGGATTTTGGCTCAATACCTGGTCTGCTGCATCACAAAGTGAGAAGCGGCACGCGTAACATGCTGCGCGAGCCGGCAATGAGCGAAGAAGAGGTCGAGAAGGCGCTGCGCATTGGCTACCAACTTGGATCGGAAGCTGCGGCGGCTGGCCATACAATGATTGCGATCGGCGAGATGGGAATCGGCAACACGACGGCAGCCAGCGCGGTGACCTGCGCATTGACTGGAGCTACGGCCACTCTTGCCACCGGACGAGGCACCGGGGTCGAGTCCGCGGCATACGCAAACAAGTTGCGCGTGGTTGAAGCGGCCGTTGCAAAGCACTGCAGTGCATCTGGCGCTCTTCAGCCGCGTGAGATCCTGCGTTGCGTAGGCGGCCTGGAGATCGCCGCAATGGCCGGAATGGTGCTGGCCGGCGCAAGGCACCGCCTTGTGGTTGTGCTCGATGGGTTTATCTCAACTGCAGCAGCAGCTCTTGCGGTGGGCATGGCGCCCAATGCGCTTGGGTTTCTGATCGCTGGCCACTGCTCGGAAGAGCCTGGACACAAAATCCTTCTCGGCCACATGCAGTTGACACCGGTACTTGCTCTCGGAATGCGTCTTGGCGAGGGAACGGGAGCTGTCCTTGCGATGCCGGTCATCGAATCGGCCATCGCTCTTTACCACCGGATGGCAACCTTCAGCTCGGCCGGAGTGAGTGAAGCCACACAATGAACCTGCTGATCCAAATACGGCGATTATGGTTTGACCTGCTCACAGCCGTGCAGTTCCTTACCCGCCTGCGCGTTCCCTCCGGTCCCTACGAGCAGGATTCGCTGGCGCGCGCTGTAAAGTTTTTCCCGATAGTAGGATTCCTGATCGGTTCAGGGAGCGTCGTTCTGTATCTCCTGTTTGCGCCCCATCTGCCGTTGACGATTGTCGCGCTGCTGGTGGTGATCTATCTTGTCGCGATCACGGGCTGTCTTCATGAAGACGGTCTTACGGATTCGGCCGACGGCTTTGGCGGCGGCCGGGAACGCGAAAAGGTGCTTGCCATTATGCGCGACAGCCGCATCGGCACTTATGGGGCGACGGCTCTTGTCCTAAGCTTGCTTGCACGCGTGTTGCTGATCGCATCACTCCCTCGAGTTCAGGCTGCGGGCTACCTGATCGCTGCTCCTGTTCTGAGCCGCTGGACCACCTTGCCGCTCAGTTTTTTCCTTTCTCCGGCGCGAAAGCGGAGCGAGAGTCACGTCGATGGCCAAGGGGCAAGAATTGCGCGTCTTACTACCCGTGGCAGTTTGATCATCGGAAGCCTCTTCACGCTCGTGATCGTGTTTGCGCTGCTGCGTATGCATGCGCTCATTCCCATCCTGGGCACCCTGGGCGTCACGCTGCTGACCGCTCTCTACTACAACCATCGGATCGGCGGCATTACGGGCGACTGCTTCGGAGCGACAAGTCAAATGACCGAAATTGCCGTGTATCTCTGCGGAGTATGGGCGTGATGGATACCGTGCTCTTCATCCGTCATGCCGAGACTGACCTTGCTGGACGATTCTGCGGCCGCTCGGACCCTCCGGTCAACAAGCGGGGCCTTGGTCAGATTGAGGAGTTACTGGAAATGTTGCGGGCCGAATCCATGGATGCCGTCTACACCAGCGATCTGTCGCGCTCGCTTACCACGGCGGAAGCAATCGGCAGAGCCTTCGGGCTGTCGCCGATTCCAATTCTAGAGCTTCGCGAGATCGGCTTTGGCGAATGGGAGGGCCTGAGCTGGCCAGAGGTCGAGTCGCGCGACCGAGCTTATGCCCGTCGATGGTCGGAAGCCTATCCGGATCTGCCCGCGCCTGGCGGCGAACCTTTTGACGCATTCCAATCCAGGGTCTTGATGGCGATAGACCGTCTAATCGCTGTTCCTTCACAGAGATGCGCCGCAGTGGTCACACACGCCGGCGTCATGCGCGTAGTGCTGCGTTCGCTCTGCGGGCTTCATGAGCAAGAGGCTTGGGAGCGGACCAGGGCGTACTGCGGGTTCTTTTGCTATCAGCCGGGGAGGCTTCCATGCGCGAAGCGAGAACGCGGGTAGAGGAGACGTTATACCCTTCAAGGAGAAAACCTATGAGCATTGCAACCAAGCGTGGTGACGGAGGACAGACCGGACTCGCCGGCGGCATCCGGGTTTCGAAAGCCGATCTTCGCGTCGAGTCCTATGGCTCGGTCGATGAGCTGAACGCACATCTCGGCTTCGCCCGGAGTATTTGCCAGGACAGGGAGATCGCGACATGGACAGAGGAGATCCAGAAGACGTTGTTTCGTGTCGGGTCTGCGCTGGCGACACCGCCGGAAAGCAGGAAGAAGCCGCCGGTGATCTCGATCGAAGACGTGGACAAGCTGACCGACCTCGTTCATAAAATCGAGGCGACAGAAGGCATCCTCGCCGACTGGTCGCTTCCCGGAGCGCACGCGGAGTCTGCGGCCTACGAGATGGCACGCACCGTCTGCCGTCGCGCCGAACGCAGCGCTGTTCGCTTTGTGGAGAGCGGCGGAGCTGTCCAACCCGAGGTCTTGGCCTACTTGAATCGGCTCTCGGACGTGATCTGGCTCTTCGGGCGCCTGATTGAGCACAACGCAGGCGTCAATAGCCGGCTCCGCGATGACAGCCACGGCGGCCCCAAATTTTCGAGAGCATGGTGAGCGACTCAGTGGATCATCCTCCATTCAACGAGACTGAGCGTAACGCGGTCTACAGGGTCATCGCGGAGCGGCGCGACGTACGCCGCGGTTTTCTCGACGTGCCTTTGCCGGATGATCTGATCGGACGCCTGCTTGGCGCAGCGCACAGCGCGCCTTCCGTAGGACTGATGCAACCATCCCGATTCATCGTTATCCGGGACTACGGCATTCGCAAGGCCGTCCACGAGATCTTCAGGGCTGCGAACAGCCGGGCTGCCGGCAGCTATAGTGGCGAACAGGCTGAACGATATTCAGGTCTTAAATTGGAAGGAATCCTCGAAGCGCCGCAGAATCTCTGCATTCTTTGCGATGCGGGAAGCGAGCGTGGCCATGGGCTGGGACGGCATACCATGCCGGAGACAGCGATCTACTCGACTGTCTGCGCGATTCAGAACCTCTGGCTCGCTGCGCGCAGCGAAGGTGTCGGCGTCGGATGGGTGAGCATTCTCGATCCGGCGAAGCTTCGCGATCTTCTCAGAGTCCCGGATCATCTGACGCTCGTGGCGTATCTCTGCCTCGGTTACGTCGAAGGCTTTGCTTCCGAACCCGATCTCGAACGGTTCGGGTGGGAACGGCGTGTTGATCTCAAAGCCGTCGTCTCATACGACTGCTATTCCGAGGGGTGTGCACCATGACAGCCCGTGCAGTCATGGTTCTCGGTACGAGTTCACATGCCGGGAAGTCGCTGCTCACTGCGGCTCTCTGCCGCATTTTTGCCGAGCAGGGGCATCGGGTTGCGCCCTTCAAGTCGCAGAACATGTCTTTGAACTCTGCAGCTACCCCTGAAGGACTCGAGATTGGGCGCGCCCAGGCATTGCAGGCTGAGGCCGCAGGGGTTGTGCCCTCGGTTCACATGAACCCCATCCTGCTGAAACCTGCGGGCAACATGACTTCACAGGTTGTCGTTCACGGCAAGATCTGGGGACGCCTTTCCGCCGCCGAGTACCACCAACGCCGGGTCGAAGAGCTGATGCCGCTTGTTTGCGAAAGCTATCGGAAGCTCGCCGAAGAGAATGACGTGATTGTTCTCGAAGGAGCAGGATCACCGGCCGAGATCAACCTCAAGCAGCATGACATTGTGAACATGCGGATGGCAGAGATGGCGGACGCCTCATGCATGCTTGTCGGCGATATCGATCGCGGTGGGGTATTTGCCTCATTGCTAGGAACTGTCGAACTGCTGGAGCCCGCAGAGCGGGCGCGCATTCGCGGCTTCGTCATCAACAAATTTCGTGGCGATGCTTCGCTGCTCGTGCCCGGGATTCGAGCGATGGAAGATCGAATCGCAAAGCCCTGTGTCGGCGTTGTGCCGTATATCGAGAGCCTTTCGCTAGACGAAGAGGACAGTCTCGGATTGCCCGCCCGCGACGCGCTTTACGAAACCCGTTGGTCCATTGCTGATTCCAGTAGACCGTTGCGCGTCGCGATCATCGCGTTTCCGTCGCTTTCGAACTTTACGGATTTCGACGCATTGCGATCGGAACCCTCGGTTGCGGTTCGCTTCTGCCGCAAGGCGGAACAATTGCGCGGAGCCGACGTGATCGTCTTGCCTGGCAGCAAACAGACGACAGACGATCTGCTCTGGATGCGCGGCGAGGGGCTGGAGTCGGCTGTGATCGAACACGCCAGAACTCGCCTAGTGGCCGGTATCTGCGGAGGCATGCAGATGCTCGGGCAACTGATCCTCGATCCTGAAGGCATCGAGAGCTCGGGATCGATTCAAGGTCTCTGCCTGTTGCCGTTTAAGACAACGATGCGGCCGTCGAAGATTACCCTGACGTGCACAGGCCAGCTCGTCACAGGGTTTCTTTTCGGCCGAGCCGTCGTCAACGTCCCGCTGCGCGGATACGAGATCCATGTCGGAGAGACATCGTACGTCGGGCATGCGCAGCCCTTTGCCCAGCTCGTGCGCCAGACAACAGAGTCACAAGAGTCGGTGGTGGATGGATGTATCAGTCCGGACTCCCGAATCTTTGGCACTTACCTTCACGGTCTCTTCGATGGAGATGATTTCCGCCACGCCTTCATCCGTGCGGCGCGTAAGTTCTATGACCTCACACCCGCCACCGAGTTCAATGACTGGGGATCAAAGCGTCAGCAATCCTTTGATCGGCTCGCAAGCTCCGTCCGTCAATCGCTCGATATGGCGCAGATCTTCGACTGGGTCGGACTCCGGTTTCACACGCACCCGGCGCGCCGCATGAACGAGGCTTCGCGATGAACCGCGGTTTGCTGCTTTCCGCTGTCTTCCTTGCAGACCAGGCTGCGGGCGATCCCGAGTGGCTTCCGCACCCTGTCCGGCTCATGGGATGGGCCATCACAAAGGGCGAGACACTCCTGAGGTGGCCTGGCCAGAACGACGAGAGTGAACTGTTTACCGGTGCGGCACTCACTGCCACGGTCGTCGCTACAAGCTATTTTTTGACGCGGATGTTCATCACCGGCGCCTATCGCCGCTCGAAGTTGCTGGGATGGATCACGGAAATTGTTTTTGGATGGACCTGCCTTGCAGCCCGCAATCTTCAAGATGAAGCGTCTCTTGTCCTCGAGGCTGTGGATGCGGGAGATATTTCGTTGGCGCGCCGTCGTCTTGCGCGCATTGTCGGGCGGGATACCGAGAGTCTTGACGAACACGAGATCAGCCGCGCAGTAATCGAGACTGGAGCTGAGAGCGCCTCCGATGGCATTGTTGCACCGCTTTTTTACATGAGCCTGGGCGGTGTTCCCCTTGCGATGGCCTATAAGGCAGTCAACACGCTCGACTCCATGATCGGTTATGCCGACTGCCGCTACTTTTATTTCGGCAAGGCCGCCGCTCGCCTGGATGACGCAGCCAACTTTCTACCGGCAAGGCTGACAGCACTCGCAATTGTGGCCGCTTCCGGCTTGCCGCAAGCCAGCACACACGACGCATGGAGGGTGTGGCTGCGAGATGGAAACAGACATAAGAGCCCCAATGCCGGCCAGCCCGAGAGCGCCATGGCAGGAGCCCTTGGAGTTCGGCTCGGGGGCGGAAATTTCTATGCAGGTGAGTTCATCCCGGCTGAGCCGATTGGCGAAGAATTCCGGCCGCCGCAGCCTGGAGATGCTCATAAAGCTCTTCGCATCGTATCTGCGGTTGCGCTCTTGGGCCTTGGCGCCGGCGTGCTGTTGAGCGCTCTGCTTTGGTCGAAGAGGTGCAGATAATGGAATTCCGACCCCTCCATGGAGGGCAACTCCGCCAGATTGCGGATCGCTTTGGAATTCCTGTCTCTGATCTTCTTGACTTCAGTGCGAATATCAATCCCGAAGGTCCGCCGGCAGCCATTCTTTCCCGTCTTCGCGCATCACTCGAGGACCCCTCGATCCTCGCCAATTATCCAGATCTCGACGAGATGGAACTCAGGCAGTCTCTCGCGCGCTATGCCGGCGTCCGGCCTGAGAATGTGGCCGTCGCAAACGGCTTTGTCCCGCTATTCGAAGCCGCTCTCCGGATCCTGGCGATTCGAAACTGTCTTGTATCCGTGCCCGCATTTGTCGAATATCGCAGGACGCTGGAGCGATCCCAAGTCGAGATGATTCCTCACACTCTTGAGGCGGATTCCAGCTTCGGCTACCGTGCGGATGATCTGCTCAGCAAATCCTGCGACGCGATTCTCCTTGCGAACCCGCAAAACCCGTCGGGCATCTTATCCTCTTGCGATACGCTGCTGCGGATTACCAAAGAGGCGGCGAAGCGGAACATCTTTGTTCTTTTCGATGAAGCATTCATCGACTACTGTCCTGAGGCATCTCTTGCACGCGAAGTCGAACGCTTCCCCAATCTCATCGTGTTCCGTTCGGTGACGAAGTTCTTCGGCATTGCCGGACTCCGCGTTGCCTATTTGGTTGCCAATACAGAGCTTTGCAGACGGCTGCGGGATGCAATCCCACCATGGTCAGTCACCTCGCTTGCTTCTCTTGCGGCCAGCCATGCAGTCCAGGACGAAGCTTATGCGCAGCACACGATCGCATGCAACGAAGTGCGGCGCGACCGGATGCTTGCAGCCATTGGGAATCTCGGCATCCACGTCTATCCGTCCGCCGCCAATTTTCTTCTTTTACGCTTCCCAGGGACTATCGATTGCCAGCAGCTCTGGGAACGTCTGATCCGCGACCATCACATTGTGCTGCGTAACTGCTCCAATTACGAGGGCCTTGATGACCGGCATTTGCGCGCCGCTGTTCGCGCCGATTGCGAGAATGACCGCCTAATCGAAGCTCTGGCGTATGAGGTTCAAAACCGGCAATGACGCTTTTTTGAGCGCCGGGCCCGCTTTAATCGAGAGGACACCCGACGCATCGTACAGTCCACACCGCACGGCTGAAGCGCAGATCGGTCACGGTCAGCGGTGCCACGTCGATACGCCAGAATGTGTGCACGGGAATCTGCAGGGTGTGGACAATTGCAGCGCGGATTATGGACTGATGAGTGACTGCGACGGTGTGTTTTACCGTCCGCTGTTCATCTATCCAGCTTCCTACTCGGCCGATCAGTCTCTCAACAGATTCTCCATCATGGGGCGCGGCACTCGGGTCGCTCAGCCATGCAAGGAGGCCCTCGGGGTCCTCGGTTTCGAGAGCATCCATGCTCCGGCCCCGCCATCTGCCGTAGTCGCAATCCTTCAATTCGTCAGCCAATATTGCCGAGAGTCCCAACATGCGGGATGTCTCTTGCGCCCGTTGCTCGGGTGCTGACCAGGCTCTAGCGTTTGCCGGCATGCTCCAGTTCAGGCTTCTGAGCTTCGTGATTTCCCGCTCCAGAACCGGTTCATCGAGGGGAAATGCTGCGTGCACCTGGGTTTCTGTTGCCGCGTGTGAAATAAACGTAAGTCGAGATGTGCTCATAGGTCTGTGCAAGCCCTTGACACCCATCATAGAGAGCCATAGGGTTAAATTAGTCTTTGAAATGAGGCGGAGAAGCCGGTGCAAATCCGGCGCGGTCGCGCCACTGTAATTGACCGAATGCGGTCAGGAGCCAGACCTTCCTTCATTTCTCAAGCGAACTCTGCTGTGGGACGCACGATCCCAGGAGGTTCTCGAATGGCTCAGCCCGTAGCCGGCATACTCACTCCACAACCCGTTTCCATGCCCGCCATCCCTGTCCGCGAAATTCTGCCTTGGGCGATTTTCGGCGGGCTCCTGATGCTCATTGCTCTCTACTTCATCGGCGCCGAGCAGGGAGCAACCGCGCTGATTCAGGGCCATGCCGTCCACGAGTTTGTTCACGACGGCCGTCATCTTCTCGGATTTCCCTGCCACTAAAGAGGACTCGATGACTCGCATCCTGCTTGTGCGCGGGATGCTTGCAGGGTTCGTCGCGGGCCTGCTTGTCTTTGCATTGGCCCGATGGATCGGCGAACCGCAAGTGGAACGCGCCGTCGCATTTGAAACCAGCATGGCCCGGGCGAAAGGCGAAGCGCCGGAGCCTGAGATTGTCAGCCGTAAAATGCAAAGCAGCCTTGGATTGCTCACGGCGACTGTTGTCGACGGCACGGCTATCGGTGGAATCTTCGCGCTTGTCTTTGCTTTCGCCTATGGCAGGTTGCCCGTCAGGAGCCCGCGCGCGCTGTCCGCAGTACTGGCAGTTTTGGGATTTGTGGCGATAGCGGCCGTACCGGCTGTTAAGTACCCGGCGAACCCTCCTTCGGTCGGGAACCCGGAGACGATCGGTGTCCGTACCGGGGCGTTTTTTCTGCTGATCGGCGTCTCTGTTGCTGCGGCGATTCTGGCAACTCAGGTCGAGCGTAGCCTTCATGCTCGTCTGGGCGCATGGAATGCCTCGCTGCTGGCCGTGATGCTGTTTGTCGTCGTCACGGCATCGGTATCCCATTTTCTTCCCGAGTTCGACGAGGTTCCGGCAGGATTCCCGATAACACTGATGTGGAAATTCCGTGTCGCCGCTCTTGAGATGCAGATATTGATGTGGGGCACTCTCGGATTCTTCTTTGGGTGGCTTGCGGATAGGGAACTAAAGGCACGGCGGCTTCATGGTTAGAGCGCTTTCGCTTCCTATGTTGCCAATTCGGCTGTGTGCACGGCGGCTTTTTCTTAAGGAAAAAGCCACTCGACAGCTCGGTTTCTCTCTGTGCTTGAAGCAAAAATGCTGTAATCTCCGTCAGAGCAGCCATCGGCCAAGATCGAGACGACTCTGTGGCCCCTCGCTGCGTTTCCCCGGCATTGCGGTGCTGTTGGCATGCACTCTTGCAGCGTCGGCGCAAACGAAGCCGCAGCGCATTGTGTCCACCGCACCCAGCATCACCGAGACACTCTTCGCGCTCGGTGTTGGCGACAGAGTCGTCGGAGTCTCACAATTCTGCAATTATCCGCCCGAAGTCAGGAAACTACCGAAGGTTGGCAGCTACATCAGACCGGATGCCGAGGCCATCGCACGGCTCGCGCCGGATCTGGTGATTTTGGAGCGGAGTTCCAACGAACTAGCGGAACGGCTGAACTCGCTGCATATCGCGTTTGTTGAAGTTCCCCATAGCACGCTTGCAGATATTTTTGCTGAGATTCAGATCATAGGGAAAGCGGCGGGGGTTCCAGATCGAGCCGCAAGCCTCGTTGCACAGATCAAGGGCTCTCTCGACGCGATTCACTCCAAGGCAAAGGCACTGCCTTCTCCGCGCGTCGTGGTGATCGTCGACCGGCAGCAAGGGACGCTCAACAACCTCACTGCTGTCGGACCAGACAATTATGTGAATCAAATCCTTGAGATCGCCGGTGGCACGAATGTTTTGGCAAAGCCGGGTCTGCCGCAGTATCCGCGCATTTCGCTCGAAACCGTTTTGCGCGAGAACCCCGACGTCATCATCGATCTCAGCGGCACACAGGAAACAGAAGCGGAACGCAGGGCTTCGCGAGATGCAACCATGGCCCTATGGAGGCAGTATCGTGATCTCGCCGCGGTGCGCAGCGGGCGTGTGTATGCCGGCACGACAGATTCGCTCGTTGTCCCAGGCCCTCGGACACCCATAGCCGCACAACGGCTCTTTGGCTTCATTCATGGGATCGGAGGCTCCGATTGAGCGATCTCATTGAAGTCGAGAGCGTGAGCTTTTCCTACGGTAGCCGCTCGGTACTCGATTCCGTCAGTTTTCGCGCTGGAGAAGGAGAGTTTCTGGCGCTGCTCGGGATCAACGGTTCCGGAAAGAGCACTTTACTCGACATCGTTTCGGGTTTTCGCAGAGCCGGGACAGGCTCCGTCACGATTGAGGGGCGCAGTCAGAGCGAGTGGAGCCGGCGAGAGATAGCACAGCGTGTCAGTCATCTGCCGCAGGCGGTTCATGCGGACCTTCCATTCAGCGCCGAGCAGTTGGTCGGTATGGGGAGATACCCGCATACCGACCGCTGGTTTGAATCGGATGAGGACCATAAACGGATCCGCGCTGCCATGGAGCGCACGTCTTGCTGGGCACAGCGGCGCCGCTCCTTTCATTCACTGAGCGGGGGCGAACGGCAGCGCGTCCTTCTCGCCGCGTGTATTGCGCAGGATGCTGCAGCTCTGCTTCTCGATGAGCCGTCAACCTTTCTCGACATCGAACAGCAATTGCACTGTTTCAGTTTGCTTCGCCAGGAGGCTCAGGAAGGAAAGCTCTGCATTGCGGCAACCCATGATTTGAATCTGGCCTTGACCTACTGCACGCGTCTCATGGTGCTCGCCGATGGCGTTATCGCGCATGACATGCAAGTAACGGAAGCGCATGAAAACAAGGAATGGTTGGGGCGCTTTTCAAAGCGCCTGGATATGGGCGCGACTCCGGCTGGTTCACCGTGGGTGTGGTATCGATGAGCGCCACGCAGCAGCTTACGTTCCTCACGCGATACAGCCTGACGCTGTCGCTCGCCGTGTTTCTCGGTGCGGCAGTGCTGTTGCCGTGGGTTGGCGCAGGGCCCATCAGCCTCGCGCGGGTGCTCCAGCATCAATCTCCAGATTACGAGATCTTTCTTCAACTGCGCGTATCGCGCACGCTCCTCGCGCTTGTCGCGGGAGGGGCATTGTCGCTGGCGGGAACGCTTTTTCAAGCGATGCTCCGCGATGCGTTGGCTACTCCGTATACGCTGGGCGTTTCCGCGGGCGCGTCGCTGGGTGCGGTCGCTGTAATTGCCGCGGGTTGGGAGACTTTTCTGGGAGTTCCCACGACCTGGATCGGCGCGCTGGCTGGCGCCTTAGGAGTCCTTATCCTCGTGGTTGGCGGCGCCTTTCGGCGACGCCGGATTTCAGCTTTCAGCCTTCTCCTCACGGGAATCGCAATCAATAGCATCTGCGCCGCTTTCATCATCATTCTTGGCGGATTCGCGGGCATATCCCGCTCCTTCTCCATTGCGCGCTGGCTGATCGGCAGCATCGATGCAACAAGCTACGTTTCACTCGCAGTGCTGACGACAGTTGTGTTGCTAGTTTCGGCGACAATTCTGACCCAGGCGCGCAGCTGGAATTTACTCGCTGTTGGTGAACGCTGGGCAGCATCGCGCGGTGTGCAGGTGGGGGCCCTGCTGCTGCAAGGCTACGTTCTTGGCTCGATCCTGGCTGCAGGCGCCATCGCTCTTACCGGGCCGATCGGCTTCGTCGAATTGATCGTGCCGCATCTTGTGCGTTCGCGCATCAGTCCGGATCATCGGCTATTGATGCCGTGCGCGTTCCTTCTTGGCGGAGCTCTGCTCGCACTTTGCGATGCCATCGGGCGCATCGTCATGCCTCCGGCAGAGCTTCCCGCAGGCGCCGTTCTTGCTCTCATCGGAGGACCGTATCTGGTCTGGGTGATACGCCAAAGAACATCCGCGGAGGAGATATGACATCGTATCGCCAGCGCGTCATTCGTGCCGATGGCCGCACCCTGAACGTCGTGCAGCATCGAGGGCATCTCTCCTATTGCGTGACCGGCTGCTGCTGCGGCCACACAGAACGCGGTTATGCCGAAGTCCCGGTCGATGTTTATAAGGAAGAGTGGACAAAACGCAAGATCCGCAATGAGGTCCATCTCACCAAAGGCGGGTGTCTCGGCCCGTGCGCTCTGGCCAACGTTGCATGTCTGGTCTTCGATGGACGGTCAGTGTGGTTCCATTCCGTTAACAGCGCGTGGCAGGTACGACAGATCTTCGATTACATTGAATCGATGTTGAAAGCCGACAGATTCCTCAAGCCGCCGGCAGAGTTGAGTGAGTTTGTATTCAACTACTACGACTGGGAAGTGCGCAAGCCGTCCGCTCTAACCGATGAAGTGCGTACGCAACGACCAACCGGCGGAATCACGCTTCTCTCTCATGCCGACACGGATCTGCTTACGCTCGCCAGGGCAAAGGAATTCTTGCCGCCCGAACTCGAAGTGAGTTCCTACTCGCTGAATGCGCTCCATAGCGAAGACCAGATGGAGGTGCTTCTCGGCGGCGAAATCGGTCGTGCCGGCATCCTAGTGCTGCGTGTGCACGGCCCTTTGAGTTGCGTTCCGGCATTCGACCGTTTGCGCGCGCAGTGCCTGGACCGAGGCCAGTCGCTGGTGCTGATCAGCGGCACCGGCGAACTGACGCCCGAGTTCTCGCAGACGGTCAACGCGCCCGCCGACGTGATGGAGACTGCGGCCCGGTACCTCGCGCTCGGCGGCGTAAACAACTTCGTCGAATTTTGTCATTTTCTTTCCGATCGGCTGATGCTTACCGGCTACGGCTACGCGTCCCCGACTCCGATGCCCGAACATGGAATCTACCTCCCGGACATGGATGTTGCCACTATCGAGGACTGGGAGCGGAGAGCCGATCCGCGCAAACCCACAGCAGCGGTGCTCTTCTATCGAGCTCACCGGATGAGCGGGAATACTGCGTTTATCGATGTGCTGGCTCAGGCTCTCGAAGCGCGTGGCATGAACCCACTATGCGTTTTTACATCGAGCCTCAAGTCAAAGGAGGCAGGCAAGCCTGCAGTTTTCCAATGGATCGAGGGGCGCACCGATGTGATCATCTCGACTCTTTCATTTGCACTCGGCGAGATCAACACCGGTGACATCACGCCGGCAGGCGAGGGAGTTGCTTCGTTTGAGCAATTGGGCATTCCGATCATTCAGGCCATCGCCAGCGGTATGGCCCGCGGAGCATGGGAAGGGTCCCGGCGTGGACTCAATTCGCTCGACACGGCGATCAATGTAGCGATTCCTGAGTTTGATGGACGCATTATTACAGCGCCAGTCTCCTTTAAAGAGCGCGGAGCATCTGCTTCGGAAGGACTCTACATTCCTCATGAGGAGCGGATCGAACGTGTGGCCGGCATTGCCGCGCGTTTGGCGAAGCTCCGGCACACGCCGAACTCCGAGCGGCGCGTCGCATTCGTTCTGACAAACTCCGCGGCAAAGGCTTCGCAGGTTGGCGGCGCCGTGGGTCTCGATACGCCGGCCAGTCTCCTGACCACGCTGCGCGCGCTGAAGAGCCGGCGTTACAAGATCACCACACTGCCCGGAACATCCGATGAGCTGATGCAACTGCTGCTCGAACGCGGCGCTTATGACGACCGCTATCTCCTGAATCCCGGCTGCGCTGAACGCTTTTCCAGAATGGCTTACCACGCACAATACTCGTTGTTCCCTGAACGATCCCGGCGCAGGATGGAAGGATTCTGGGGCCAGCCGCAACCTCATGGCTTCAGTATTCGCCTTCCAAAACCGAAGACTGACAAGAAGCTTCTGGGAACGCTCGCCGGCAAGATCGTATCAGTCGATCGCGAGCCGTGGAGTGACGAGCAAAGCTACCATTTTGCAGCTTTGAACTTCGGCAATGTGCTCATCGCCTTGCAGCCGCCACGCGGGTTTGGTATCGATCCCGATGCGATCTATCACACTCCCGACCTGCCGCCGACGCACCACTACGCAGCTTTTTATCGCTGGCTGGCCACGCCACAATCCGAAGGTGGATGGGGTGCAGATGCGATCGTGCACATGGGCAAACACGGCACACTCGAATGGTTGCCGGGCAAAGGTATTGGCCTGTCCGGCGAATGCTTTCCCGATCTATTGCTTGGCGATCTTCCGCTGGTCTATCCATTCATCGTCAACGACCCTGGTGAAGGCAGCCAGGCAAAGCGCCGGGCACATGCAGTGGTTGTCGATCATCTGACTCCACCGATGACCACCGCCGAGACCTACGGCCTGCTTGCCGAGCTGAACCAGCTCGTCAACGAGTATTACGCGGTCGAGAAGCTCGATCCTTCCAAGCTGCCTTATCTGCAGCAGCAAATTTGGGATCTTGTGCAGAAGGCAAATCTCCAGGCCGACCTCGATCTGAAGACGATGCTGACACTCGACCACGGCGATCACAAACACGAGTGGGACGACGAGTTGACACCAGAAGGAGTGCCGACGACGTTGGCCGAGATGAGCGGCAACGAAGTTGCTCATCTGATCGAAGATCTTGACGGCTATCTGTGCGAGTTGGGCATGGCCCAGATTCGCAGCGGCCTGCATACGCTTGGGCAAATGCCGCCGCTCCCTGAGATGCTTCGCTCGCTGACCCGTCTCTCGAATGCTGGTGTACCCAGCCTGCACACATCCTTGGCCGACGCATCTGGTTTCAATCTGGCTCTGCTGATGGAAAAACCTGGAGAGCGCCTGCCTGCGAGTGATACCTTGCTCGGTCAGACCGTGCATACGAATGCCGATGTTCTCGAGGTTCTCGATCGGGCGGCTCTCGATCTGTATACCATGCTCGAAGGGCTGGGCTTCCGTGCCGACGCAATCCCCGGTGTCCAGCACGCGGTCCTTGGCCGTCAGTCTGAAGAAATCAGCAGTGTACTCACTTTCGCCTGTACGACTCTCGTACCGAGACTGGAACATGCGGACGATGAGATGGAGCACCTGCTCGACGCGCTTGAAGGGAAGTATATTCCGGCAGGTCCCGCCGGTGCGCCCACCCGCGGGATGGCTCACATTCTTCCAACGGGCAGAAACTTCTACGCTGTCGATCCACGGGGTCTTCCATCGCAAGCGTCTTGGCGTGTCGGACAACATCTGGCGCGTGAAGCCGTCGAGCGTTTTCTGAAAGAGGAAGGCCATTATCCGGAAATGATGGGCTTGAGCATCTGGGGAACTTCGCAGATGCGCACTCATGGCGACGACATTGCCGAAGCTTTCGCTTTGCTGGGTGTTGAGCCGGTTTGGAATTCGCAATCCCGTCGCATTGAGGGTGTCTCATTGATTCCGCCAGATCGGTTGGGTAGACCACGCATCGACGTTACTCTGCGCATCAGCGGCTTCTTCCGCGATGCCTTTCCGCATCTGATCGATCTCTTCGACCGTGCTGTTTCACTGGTCATCGCTCAGGACGAGCCTCTCGATCAGAATTACCCGCGCAAGCACTACCTTACCGATCTTGAGAAGAAAAAAGATTTGCCCGCCGAGGAGGCTGAAGCACAGGCGCGTTACCGCATGTTTGGAGCCAAGCCAGGCGCTTACGGTGCGGGCATCTTGCCGTTGATCGAAACCGGCAGCTGGAAAGACGAGCAGGACTTTGCGCGGGTGTTTCTGGAATGGGGAGGCTATGCCTACGGAGGAACCGCCGCTGGGGTCGATGCACGGCCAGTCTTTGCCGAGCGGCTGCAGACCATTCAGGTTGCTCTGCACAACCAGGACAATCGCGAACACGACATCTTTGACTCGGACGACTATTTCCAGTTCCATGGCGGCATGGTCGCCTCCATCCGCGCGCTTACAGGTGTCCAGCCCAAGGCATATTTCGGTGATAGCTCGCGGCCTGACGCTGTGCGCGTCCGTGATCTTAAGGAAGAAGCGCTCCGCGTCTACCGCTCCCGAGTCGTTAATCCAAAGTGGATCGAAAGCATCAAGCGTCACGGTTACAAGGGCGGACTGGAGCTTGCCGCAACAGTCGATTACATCTTTGGCTTTGACGCGACAGCCCAGATTGCGCCGGATTTTGTCTACGAAGGACTCGCCGAACACTACGCGCTCTCACAGGAGATGCGGGATTTCCTTTCGAAATCGAACCCCTGGGCTCTGAACGCTATCGCCGAACGGCTCTTGGAAGCGGCCAATCGCGAACTTTGGGAAAATCCGAAGCCGGAGACGCTGGAGGCGTTGCGCGGCGTTCTGCTGGAGAGCGAAACAATACTCGAGGCGCAGGGTGAACCGAAACGGGAGGCGGTCGAATGAAGCCAATGACCTATCCGTTCTCTGCCATCGTCGGTCAGGAGCAGATGAAGCTGGCGCTTCTTCTGGCTGCGATTGACTGGCGCCTCGGCGTGTTGCTGCGCGGTGACAAGGGGGCCGGCAAAACCACCACGGCGCGCGGTCTTGCGGTGCTGCTCCCGGAGCCGGCTCCCTTCGTGAACTTGCCCATCGGGGTGACTGAGGACCGGCTTCTCGGAGGACTCCACCTCGAAAGCGCGCTCAAAGGCAATCCCATGCTCAAGCCGGGCCTGCTTTCCGAGGCTCATGGCGGTGTGTTCTATATCGATGAGGTCAATCTGCTGCCTGCGCATCTCGGCGACGCGCTCCTCGATGCTGCATCGAGCGGAGTCAACGTCGTTGAGCGTGAGGGATTCAGTACATCGCACCCCGCCGAGTTTGTTTTGCTCGGCAGCATGAACCCGGAAGAAGGCCTCCTGCGCCCGCAATTGCTCGACCGGTTCGCTCTTGCGGTAGACATAGCAGCGCCACTCGACGCGGAGGAGAGGCAGAGGATCGTCGAGCGCAGAATTGCATTTGAGCGCGACCCCACGAAGTTTACGGATGAATGGTCGAGCGAGCAGGCGGTCTTGCGAGAGAAGATCTGCAGCGGCAGAGAGCGAGTCAGTTCTATCCAGTGTTCTAGCGAGATCCTGACGCGGATCGGAGCCGCAATCTGCGCGGCAGGCGTGCGCTCGCTGCGAGCCGACCTGGCGGCAGTGCGCGCAAGCATCGCGTGTGCCGCGTTGATGGGAGAATCCAGTGTAGGGTTGCGCCATGTCGATGCTGTGCTTCCCTTGGTGCTGAACCACCGCGCCAAAACGGGTGGTCGTTCCATGCCACCGCCTCCTTCGCAGCCTGCATCGCGCCAACAACCGGGCGATTCTGCTTCAAACGGGGGTACGAAGGAAGTAATCGAGCGCATCTTCTCTCCGCAGGAAGTCATAGCGCCGGTAATCCAGGCCTCTCTGGCTGATTCTGCGCTACGTGGCAATAGCCAAGCGACTCTTGTTGATCATCCCGGCCCGGTTGTACGCACGCGGCGAACTGAAAGCCCCGGGGAGATCGATCTTCGTGCAACTCTGAATCATGCAGCGCTTGAGACCGCAATCTGTCAGCCCCGTCTCTCGGACCTGCATGAAAAAGTACGCGTGCCCCGGTCCGGCGTAAGATATGTGTTTCTGATCGACTCGAGCGGCTCTCATGCGGCAGGGGAAAAGATGCGCTTGGTGAAGGGCGCGATACTTGGCATGCTCAACCGCTCTTTCCGAAAAGATGATGAGGTTGTTTTCATCGCTTTTCGCGGCACGGATGCCCAGGTATTGCTGGAACCTTCACATCAGATGGATGACGCAGTCACAGCACTTGAATATCTCCCCACCGGCGGGCGAACACCGCTCGCGCACGCTCTCGAACTCGCAAAAATATATGTAACGCCCTCGGCCATGCTGATTCTGCTAAGTGATGGGCGGGCAAACGTGGCTTTGCACGGCGGGGACCCATGGCAGGAGGCTTTGGAATGTGCAGGGCAGTTGCATTGCCGTGCTCTGGTTGTCGATACAGAAAATCCCGGTTACCCGGTGCGGCGCATCTCCGAGTTGGCAGACGCGCTGCGTGCATCTTCGATCAATCTAGTCAGCCTTGAGCAACTCGACTTGCTGGAGATCAAAAGTTCATAGTCGCTGTCTTAGAGGCCGCGCCGCTATGGACCGGATCGCCCACCAAACTGATGGCGCAAGTACCGGTTCCAATACATCATGAGGCCGGTGATGCTCAGGGCTGCGAGGCTCACACCGAGCAGGCACCAGAGAATTTTGATGGGCAGACCCCACACCGTGCCGAAGTGCAGCGTAAACATCGACCAGAGGATCCAGTCTCCCATCGTGACGTTGTTGCCGTAGTGCCATACGGTCAGGACGCGGGCGCTGGCGGTCTCGATGGTGATGAGATCGCGGTGGGCGAAGTTCGCGGGATCGCGGAGATCCATCTCGACAAATACGGTGGGGTAGGTAAGAGACGGATTGTAAACTGCGAAGAGCCGTCCATGCGGTGAGGCATGCTGTGCTGCAGCAACGATGGCTGCAAGGGAAGCGTGCGCTCCCTTGCGCGGCGCGAGCGATGGCATTGGAGGAGGCAACATCGCGCGCATCGGGAAGACAGCGTTGATGGTCCTTTCCAGAGGCCCGTACCAGGCGAAGTAAACACCTGAGATCGACCACCATATAACGATCGCGAGCGTCCATATGCCGATGGCGTGGTGCGCGTCGAAATTGATGCGCCGCCAGTGACTGCGCAGGCTGATGCCGAGGCCGCGGCTCCAGTTCCTGATGCCCGGCCACCAGAGAAAAAGCCCAGTGACACACAGGAGAAGCAGGATCGCGGCGCCGACGCCATTCACCTGTTCGCCATGCTCGCTGCCGAGCAGAAGGTAAAGATGGAGGTCATGCGTCCAGTCCACCCACGTGCGCGGCTGCGGAAGGACAGCTCCACTCACGGGGTCGGCAATGAACCCCAACTGCCGGTGTTGGGCGTCAACTGCCCGAACTTGGAATGCAGGAACGGCCGGATAGGGGGTGACGAGAAGGCTTGCCGTGCAACCGGGACACGCCTGAGCAAAGCGGCGCATCACGTCGGGGATCGATGCAGTCCGCGAGGGATCCCAGGCGCTGAGGCCGCGCGGCAGCATTGTGCCAGTCAGCTCGTTTTCAAAGACGAGAATGGAACCGCTAAGGGCGATGACGACCACGTAGAGCGAAAGCGCGATACCGGCCCACAGGTGAATCTGGAAGATCGCCCGGCGCAGCCAAAGTTGGCGCGGACGGTGAACCAGATTGTGGAGAAACGTCATCGGTACAAGGCTCACTGGCTCGTGTGTGCATCGTACCAAGCGAGGATGCGCGTGAGAGAGTCGATCTGATGCTCGCGCTCGGTGAAGATGTGCGGCTCGCGTGGGTATGTCACCATCTGCGCTTCTTTCCCCATGAAGCGAAGGCCATGGTAGAACTCCTGCCCCTGTGAGATTGGCACACGCACGTCGGCCTCGCCGTGAAGGACGAGCACGGGCGTGTGACAGTGATTGAGATACCGCACGGGAGAGTGCTGATCGTAAACTGCGGCGTTCGTGGCCAGTGGTCCAAAGTAACCCTGCTCGAAGCTGGGAGAAATGTCTGTTATTGTGGCCATGCTGAAGAGGTCGGTGACGCCGGCACCTACCATCGCTGCTTTAAAGCGGTCGGTGTGGGTAACGGTCCAAGCGGTCATGAATCCGCCATAGCTCCATCCCCCGATCACCATGCGGTCGGGATCGGCGATGCCCTGCTGGATCAAATTGTCCACACCAGCCATGATGTCCGCGAAGTCGCCACCGCCCCAGTCCTGGTAATTTGATTCTGTGAGCGCCGGACCTTGACCGTCTGATCCCCGGGGATTTGGCAGCAGCACGACATATCCATGAGAGGCGAGCAATGTGGCGTAGTTATACCAGTTGCCGTTGAAGCCGGTTGTCCAAGCCTCTTCAGGACCGCCATGCACGTGCACTACGGTCTTGTAACGCGTACCGGGTTGATAGTGGGGCGGCAACACAACAACGCCATAGATGGTGCGATGGTCATTCGGGTTCTTCCAGGTGATCTCGCGCTGGGTACCGATGCTCCACTGCGCCACCTGGGGGTTGGTGTTAGTCACGGCCTGGGAGCTACCGTTCCTCCAGATGTAAACCTCGGCCGGCATCGCGGGCGTGTCACCGAGAAAGGCCAGGGTTTGGCCGTCGCGGCTGGCGTGGAAGTCCTCCTCGGTGTTGACCGAAATTCCGGGCAGCGGTTTGACCGTAAAGGAAGCGGCGTAGATCTCGACCGATTCGGTGTGCGCGCCGACATATTCGCCGGCGATGAGGCGGCTGCCGGGACCAGCCCACAGCATGTGAGCAATGGTGCCAGGCAGCTTGTCTTCAAGACGGATGTTGCTGCCATCGGCAATCTTCTCGACGATGTGTTCGTCCGTGATACCGCGCTGTGTAAAACGGGAGAAGGCGACGTACAATCCATCGTGCGAGAACGAGGGAGAGGCATAGCCGGAGTGCTCCTCGATGGTGCGCGTAATTCCTCCCGTCTTTGTGTCGATGAGAACGACCTTCGAGACACGCCAGTAATCATCGATGCGTGGCGTGGGAGAGACACGGGCGACGATGAGCGAGCCATCCGGCGACCAGTCGATGGCATCGACATTCAGATCCTGTGTGGAGAGTAGCCGCACCTCGTGGGAGGAGAAGTCGTAAATCCACAAACGGTCGTAGTGGTAATCGCGATCGATGAGATTCTGATCGTTCTTCGCGGTTTTGCGAGCGCGCTCTTCGGGCGTATCGGTGTCAGTGCGGATGAAGGCGATGGATTTTCCGTCGGGCGACCACTTGAAGGAGCGAATCCCGCCAGGCATGTTGGTGAGCGGTTCGGCTTCTCCGCCGTTGAGTGCAATCCACCACAACTGCATCGCGGGTTTCGCCGCAGTTGCATCGTCATTCGAGGCAGAGTCGTCTTTGGGGGGGAGGGTTACGTCTTTGCGCTCGCTCCCGGGAGCGAGGGAAAAGTGGAAGGGCGAACTCGATCCTTCTGCGAGAGGATTGGGACGATCGGAGAGGAATGCGATGTGGGTACCGTCGGGCGACCAGTCTGGAGAATCCTCAGCGGCGCCGCTATAGGCAAAGGGCCGCGCAGCCCCAGGTTCGCCCGTGGACGCGAGCCAAATGTGAGCGTTGCGATGTTTTCCGGCGGCCACAGGTGTGTCGACGGTGTAGACAACCAGACTGCCGTCGGGAGAAATGCGCGGAGCCGCAACGCGCTTGAGGTTGGCAATGTCGGAGGGCTGGATCATCACCTTCTGCGCATAAAGCGTGAAGAGAGGCGCGCAGGCGCAGAAGCCGATGGCAAAGGCGGCCAACCTGCGGCGCGTGGATTGCCGCGCTGTGGTTGCCCCGCAATGCGAAGGGAGAAATTTGGGACGAAGAAGACGCAAGCTCATCGCAAAGGCTCCGGATTGTGAATGGCGTGCACGAGACGGAGGCTCCGTCTCGTGCCTCGCGGTCAGCTAAAACTGTAGTTTGAGTGCGAACTGTAGCGAGCGCGGCGCTCCGATCTGGTACAGGCTGCTGAAACCTCCGTCGGCTCCGCCTCCACCGAGGCTGGCGGCCAGGTCCTGGGAGGAGATGCCGAAGTAGGGGTTCGCCGTGCAGGAGGTGACGGTATTACCGCTGGTTGTACAGTACCCGCTCAGGATGTTGCGGCCGTCGTTGATGCCGACATCGCCGAACACAGGATGGTTGAAGACGTTGAAGGCCTCTGCGCGGAAGAGCAGATGCAGAGACTCGTGGATGGGAAAATCGCGGCGGAGCGCGAAGTCTTCCTGCCAGACGTCGAAGCCGCGGAGAGCGTTGCGCGCAAGATTGCCCTGGCTGAAGGTGTTGGTCGGGACACTGAAGGCTGCGGCGTTGATGATCCTGCCACCCGGCTCGCCTGGTTCGCTCAGCCAATAGGGCCGGTTCGGCACAACATTCGGCCGTTGGTTCGCAGCCGTCTGGTTCCAGATAAGCCCGTAAGAGTAAACGCCCGTGGTGATGGTGATGGGCGCTGCCGTGTTGGCGCGGAACAGGCTGTCGAAGGCCCATCCGTTGCTCACGTAGCGCGTGAACGCGTTGCTCTCGTGGATGGTGGGCAATTCGTAAGTGATGGCGTTGGTGACGGTGTCGTGGATGTCGTAATCGCTGGGACCGTAGTCAAGATGCGGATCGTAGATGGTGTGGTACGGGATGGGCCATGCGACGCTCGATCCGTTATCCATGCCATGCGCCCAGGTGTAGGTGGCCAGGTATTGCACGTGTTGCCATAGGTTCTGTTTGAACTCCACCTGCATCGCATTGTAGTTCGAGTAGTCGTTGTTGGTGGTAACGTCGAGGTAGTCGAAGTTGGCATTCGCGCCCATGGCTGGGGTGAGCATCTCGTTGCGGAGCAGATCGCGGCCGAGGTTGCCGACGTAGCTGATCTGCAGGCTCCGTCCCGTGCCGAAGTTCTGCTGCAGCGATCCGTTCCACATGTAAACGCGCGGATCCTTCAGGTTGGGATCGAACGCGAAGACAAAGGTATAGGGCGGGTTGAGAGTAAACGGAATGGGTGCTGCAGCCGCCTGGCTGAGCGGATACGTGCCGGCGCTGCCGTAGAGATATTCGGAGCGTCCCCAGGGAAAGCCAAGCGTACCCTGCGCGCCTTGCTGGTTGCCGAGTCCGTAGAAAATGCCCCAGCTGCCGCGCAATACAAGTTCGTATCCAGGCGTCTCGCGGACAACATAAGAAGCGCCCACACGAGGCGCGAAGTTTGTCTTACTCGCATTCCACAGCGGCGTGCCCTCCGGAGCGATGGTTACGTTGGCTGGATCGTTGAGGTTGGTAGCCGTGTAGAACGGATGACCGGAGTCCTCCGATGGCGGTGGATCGTAGTCCCAGCGCAGGCCGTAATTGAGGGTGAGGCGATGGTTGACCTGCCAGGAATCCTGAGCGAAGAAGGAGAGATCGTAGAAAACCGGCCGCAGTTGGGTGGTGTTGTACGTGTCGACACCGGCATAGTCCGGCACCTGGGTCTGCACCAGAGACTGTACGGAATCGAAGTCGTAAGAAATGTCCCAGGGACGGTAGCCGTTCTTGGGAGTCATGCGGCGGAAGTCGACGCCGAATTTCAGATTGTGGCTGCCGCGGGTCCAACTGAGGGTGTCGACAAAGTTGAGTTGGCGCTGATGGTTGGTCGCGTCGTTGCCCACGTAGTAGTCCGTGGTGCCGTCGTTAAAGTAGAGGCCAAAGACGGACGTGCTGATGCTGTAATTGGGATCGGACTGGAAGAGATACGAACTGCTGGGAACGGTGGCTCCGCCGAATGCGACCGGCACCACAGTGGTGGAGCCTTTCGCGTGGCTGATATTGAAGCGGAAGTCATCAACCAGCGAAGGAGAGAGGACGTACGTAGCGCCAGCCGTGGTTGTATCGACGTTGGCAATGGTGGTGCTGTACGTGGAGCGGGTGTAGAAATTAAAAGCTCCGTACTGCGAGCCGCTGGATGGTGCGTAGTCGCCGCGGACAAAGAGCGTGAGTTTTGAGGTGGGTGTGTAATCGAGACGGACGCTGGTGGCGTTGAGCGTAGACGGGTTGGAGAAGGCGGCGAAGAACTGGCCGGTCCACTGGCCATTTATATCCTGGCCGGCGGATGGTTTTGGATAAGCCGCGAGCAGCGGAGCGACCACGGAATTGGCCTGGTTGCGCGCGTACGTAGTGGGCACGATGTCGATGGCAGACTGGGGAACACGCAAACGGAGCCCTTCATAGGATCCGAAAAAGAAAAGTTTATCGCGCAGGATGGGACCGCCGATCACGCCGCCGAAGTCGTTCTGCTTCTCCGCGGTGCGAGCGAGGCCCTCGTTGTTGTTGTACCAGGAGTTGGCGTCGAAGATGTCGTTGCGGATGTATTCGAACGCTATCCCGTGAAAGTTATTGGTGCCGCTGCGCGTAATGATGGAAAGCTGAGCTCCCGGCGTGCGGCCGTATTCGGCGTCGAACGAGGAGGTCTGCATCTTGTATTCCTGGATAGCATCGATCGAGACCAGATTGTTGTAACCGCCATTGTTGCTTGTAGCCTGGGCCGCACCGGCGCCGGCCGACCCGAGATACACGTTGTTGCCCTGTGTGATGCCCACGTTGGCGCTGACGCCGTCGATGGAGAAATAGTTTGCATCCGTGCGCTGGCCGTTGATACTGAACTGGCCGGAATTGGTGTAGTAAGTCTTGGCCGTGACGTTACCTGGGGTGAGCGCAATGAGCGCCTGGAAGCTGCGGCCGTTGAGCGGCATATTTTCAACGAAGCGGCGGTCGACTGTAGTTGTGACCGCCGTGGACGTATCGATTTGCGCATTTTCAGCGCTCACCGAGACGGTTTCGCTGGAGGAGCCGACAGTGAGGCTGAAATTCTCTGCCAGGGAGTCCTGGGTGTGCAGTTCGAGATCGGCGATCACGCTGTCCCGGAATCCGGGGGCGCTGACGACGATTTTGTAGTGGCTCGGCCGCAAGCTGGAAAGCGCGTATTCGCCGCCCGCGCCTGTCTTCGCCGTGCGAGCAAAGTTGGTGCCAAGATCGGTAATGGTGATGGTAGCGCCGGCGACGACCGCACCGGACGTGTCCGTCACGTGGCCGGTGATGCCGCTGGTTTCGTTCTGCGCCGCCAGCGGCAAAACCGATAATGCAACCAACAGCGCCAGCTTACAAATCGAGGGAAAGGGGCTCCGTTTCATACACGACCTCCTGAGTGGAATGAAATGAAGAACTGGTTTGCGTTTCAGCGAACCTGACTCTTGCTTACAGTCGACGGGAAGCGACGTGGCCCGTCCGGCGCGGCTCTATTGCTGCCGCGAGCCATTTTGCCGACGGATCAGAGCTGCGAGTTCCTGATCCTGCGGCGAACGGTGCTGTTCGAGGACGCCGGCCACCGCGAGCGCATCGCGCAGCGGCTCGTCCTGGCCCAGCTTGAATTTGGCCTCGATACGAGAGACCCGGATGCGGAAACCGGCGATCGCAGGGAACCTGCGCACCATCTCGCTGCGGGGAATCTCGCTGGTGCGCCAACCGTCCGGATAGTGCGACTCCATACGCTGCGTCAGGTCCTCGAGCGATTCATCCAGCTCTGTTTGAGTCTGCATCTCCAGAGTGCCGGCGCAATGCACAGCCGTGTAATAGTATGTCGACGGCATGTCGCGATTGGGATACCAGCTGGCAGTCACGTAACTCCACGGTCCCTCGAAAACCGCCAGCACCGGCGCGCCGTCAGTGCCCGAGGCGAGCGCCCGGAAGTGTTCATTGCCGCGTGCAATGTGCCCCACCAGTACAGTCCCTTGCGCGCGACGGTCGAGCAGAAGCGGCAGATTGGTTGCGTACGGGACATCAGCCCCGTTGCTCACCAGCAGCGCCCAGGGGTTGTGCTCAATCAGGTCAAACGCATCCTGCTGAGAGGCGGGTTGCCAGCATGGCCGAATAAACACGGAAGGTACACCTCAAAAAGAACCTTGGGATTGATCTCGAATCTTCGATCGGTCTTGCGAAACGTTCAGAAGCAAGGTCGAATTGTGCCCTTTTTCAGAAAAGCTAACGCCTGACGATTTCACCACCGACTGCAGTGAGCACAGCTTTTGTGTTCTCGATCTCAACGCTATCGATGTGAAAGATGTCCTGAGAGAGCACATCGAAGTCGGCCAACTTGCCCGGCGCAATGGACCCCTTGATGTCATCCTGACTCTCGGCGTAGGCCGAGCCGACAGTGTAGGCGTGTACGGCCTGAGCTACCGTAATCCGCTGCTCGGGAAACCAGCCGCCGGGGTTCTTTCCGTCGAGCGTGCGGCGGGTGACAGCCGCGTAGACGCCGGCCATTGGATCCATGGGCGCAACAAACCAGTCAGAGCCAAAGGCCAGCGTCGCGCCCGCATCCAGCAGCGATTTGAAGGCGTAGGTGGTCTCCGAGCGCTTGTGGCCGATACGATGCTCGGCCCAACGGCCGTCGTCGATGCAGTGATAAGGCTGCACCGAAGCAATGACATGGAGCTGGGCAAAACGCGGGATGTCTTCGGGACGCAGATGCTGGGCATGTTCAATGCGTAAGCGGCGATCGGCGGGGCCATCCTCCTGCTCGAGACGCTGGTAGAGATCGAGGATAGTCTTATTAGCGCGGTCGCCGATGGCATGTACGGCAATATGCAGGCCGGCGCGGTCGGCAGCACGAAGATCCTGGTAAAACTGCTCTGTGTTCGCAAGCTCTGCGGTAGGCAGGCCGAAGTTACCGGGCGCATCCGTGTAGGGCTCGAAAAACCAGGCCGTTCCTGAGCCCAGCGATCCGTCTGCGAAGGCCTTGAGCGAGCCAATGACCAGCCTGTCGTTGCCAAAGTTGGTCATGATGCCGAGGCTGGCAAGGCGCTCGTAGTGGTCAAGCGGAAAACGCGCCGACACACGCACCTTCCATTTCCCTTCAGCAATGAGGCGCTGATAACCGCGGACGATGAGCGCCTGCATATCGGCGGCTTTAGAGCCGGTGAAACCCATGTCCTGCACGCTGGTCACGCCGTTGTCGAGCGCGTACTTTTGCGCGGCCAGCAGCGCTTCGTTCACCTGGGCATCGGAAGGGGGCGGTATCACGCGCTCCACCAAATCTTTCGCGGCGTCTTTGAAAATGCCTGTAGGGTTTCCATCTTTGTCGCGCACGATCACGCCGCCGGGAACGTCGGGCGTATCTTTCGTGATGCCGGCAAGCTTCATTGCGAGAGAGTTGGCCAGCATCATGTGGCCGTCGGATCGGTTCACCCAAACCGGATTGTTGGGAGTTACGGCGTCGATCCACTCGTGAGCAGGCAGTTCCACGGGAGTCCACTTTTCTTCATCCCAGTTCCCGTCGACGATCCATTCACCGGCGGCCCGCGTGCGCGCATAGGCGGCGATCCGGCGCACGAATTCCTCGCGGCTTGTGGCGTTGCGCAGGATCACGCTGGTCAGGCTCTGCCCACCCCAGAAAAAGTGCACGTGCGCATCGTTAAAGCCCGGGACCACGCGCTGCCCGTGCGCGTCGATGGTGCGCGTGTGCGGCCCGATGAGTTTTTCAATCTCCTGGTCGGCGCCTACCGCAAGAATGCGATCCCCAGAAACGGCAAAGGCCTCGGCTTCCGGCTGCTGCGGATTTTCCGTCCAGACCTTGCCGTGGAGCAGGACGAGATCCGCCTGCCCATAAACCGGGAGCAGTGCTGCGCCGCATAAGAGCATGGAAGCCAACTTCTGCATGGGAATTCCGGACTCATTTGCTGGTGTTGCGGAAATCGAAGTTCTATCGCCGTCTGCACGAACAGCGGCCGCAAACGCGATGAAACTTTGTCCCTGGTTTGTTTAAAGTAGTATGAAAGTCTGGATTACGTAAAGTGCCAGAAATAACGAGTGTGATGGTGCCAGAGGATGAAAGCGCCGCGAAATCTGATTCTTAACCGAGGCGCCGATCGCTCGATGCAGGCGCAGTTGAGCGGTCAGCTCAGAAGGATGATCCAGACGGGCGAACTGCAGGCCGGAGAACATCTGCCGTCGACGCGGGAGTTGGCTCATGCGCTCTTGGTCTCGCGCAACACCGTCGTGGCGGCATACGAAATACTGCTGGGCGAGGGCTATGTTGAGGCGGAGCTGCGCCGCGGCTTCACAGTGAACAAAGCGGCGCAGGCATTTCGGGCTATGCCGCTGCGTCCTCGGGAGCGGCGGGAGCCCGAGCGCGCGCCATCGTTGCCGGCCATGCCGGTCCCCTTTCGTCCAACGCAACCGGATGTCCATCTTTTTCCGCTGCCGATCTGGAATCGGCATCGTACCCGCGTGCTGCGCAAAGGTGCCAACCTGCTGCAGTATCAGTCGCGGTTTCCGGTCGGGCTCGACGAGCTGCGGTCGAGCGTGGCGGATTACTTGCGCGACAGCCGTGGCGTCCGCTGCGGATGGCACCAGATCGCCATCACCAACGGCTCGCAGCAGGGCTTGTTCCTTCTGGCGCATCTATTGCTTCGTGCGGGAGATCGCGTGATTATGGAAGATCCGGGCTATCCCGGCGCGCGTAACGCATGGAACCATGCGGGCGCAACCATCGTTCCAGCTCCCGTGGACGACGAAGGCATCCGCCTGGCCGGGGGCGAAATGCCGGATGCATCGGTCATTTATGTGACGCCTTCCCACCAGTTCCCGCTGGGGGCGTGCATGTCGCTGGGACGGAGACTCTCGTTGCTCCAGGTGGCCCGCGCAGCCAACATGTGGATCGTGGAGGATGACTATGATGCGGAATTTCGCTATACGAGCCTGCCGCAGCCCAGTCTGCAAAGTCTCGACGAGCACGGCCGCGTAATCTATGTAGGATCGTTCAGCAAGACGCTTTGCCCGGGTCTCCGCCTCGGATATGTGGTTCTGCCGCCGGCCCTGGTGGAACCGTTCGCTGCGCTCAAGTCGACGATGGACGACTATAGTCCGCTCGTCGATCAAGCCACTCTGGCGGCTTTTCTCGACAGCGGTGGGTTTTATGCGCATCTGCGGCGTTGCCGGCGGCGCTATGCAGAAAGGCAGGCCTTTTTCCTCGAGCAGATCGAGCGCCGCAAGTTGCCGCTGAAATTTCCGGTAACCGGGCGCGGCATGAATTTAGCCGGCATGCTGCCAGAGCACTTGAACGACGAAAGGATAAGCAGGCGGTTACAGACAGCCGGGCTGGATATTCCGGCGCTCTCGCGTTACGCCATGCGACCTGTCCGGCCTGGGCTGCTATTCGGCCTGGCGGCGTTTGACCTAAAGCAGATCCGAGAGGGCGTAAGCCGGATGGCGCCGGTCTTTACGGCGGCTTTCCGATAATCACGCTGGAGGTTTGACAGAGATACCCAGTAAGACGGACATCTTCCATCTCTCTGATGGAGACTTATCAGTAAATCCGCCAGAGCTTTCTACAGGCCTGCGCGAACGAGCGCTAGAATCGTTTCCCGCGCCTCCCGTATGATTTCGTCCACGATCAGGCCTGCCGGCTTGATCGTGCGGACGCCGCCGACGCTTTGGCCTGCATAAAGGGCACAGGCTTCCCATTCGCCACTCATCCCGACAACTGGAGGCATATCGTCATAACGGCGAATCTCCGTGCCGTTTTGTAAGCGGCCGATGACCTCGTTTTCATTCGGTCGCATACCGGTGTTCGGTCGTCCGGCCTTGTCCCATGCGTCGACGGTGGAATTCCGCAGGACGCGGTGAGGTGCGTTCGGCCATCCGCCATCGAAGAGGCGGAGGTGTTGCGTGTCACTTTCTCCGGAACGAAGCAGGTGCGTCTTGAATGCCGGATGTGCCAGAGATTCCATACTTGCCGCAAAACGGGTGCCCATCCAAACGCCAGACGCGCCCAGGGCAAGAGCCGCAGCCAGACCACGCCCATCAGCAAAACCTCCGGCCGCAACCACAGGTACTGGGGCAACGGCGTCAACGACCGCGGGAATGAGTGCAATCGAGCCCGCGACTCCTCGGACGTGCCCGCCCGCCTCAAAGCCCTGGCAAACGATCACATCTGCGCCGGCATCTGCAGCTTTGCGTGCTTCTTCGGAACTGCCGACACTCACCATGGTTTTGGCGCCCGTTCGTTGCGCCAGGGAAATGTATGGAGCGGGATCTCCCCAAAACAGAGATACGATTTTGGCGCCGCTATCAAGGCAGGCGTTCAGGCGGTCAGTCTGGTCCCATTCAAGGACGAGATTGACCCCAAATGGCGCCTGCGTGGCCGCACGCGTCTGTGAGATCTTTTCACAGCACCGCGGCAGAGAATCCCAGGACAATGCCAGTATCCCGAGGCCGCCGGCTTCACTGACAGCGGCAGCCAGCGCCGGGCAGGAAAAGCTTCCGATCGGCGCCTGAATGATGGGGACGCGAATCCCAAGCAGTGTTGTGAGCGACGTGACCAGCGATTCCGGTTGGAGCATACCGTCGGGCAATTCCGTCTCCTCCGCGTCGGCAATAGATGGACATATGATGACAGAGAGCAGTCAGAACACGGCGTAGTCCTCAGTTCGTGGCGAAAGCTCGCTGGCACTGGAACTCCCCTGGCCCGGCTGCGTAACATACTTAGCGCCCGGAGGTCCTGCATGCTCTGGTTCTACGAAGCTTTCTTTCCCGTTCTCTGGATCGCCTTTTTCATCTACTGGATGATCAAAGCCATCAGTGCGAAAATCACCCTGCGTCTCGAACCCGCCGCCTCGCGCATCCTGCGCGGCGTCATCTTTCTGATCGCGATCGTCCTGTTCTCGACAACGCGCATCCCGCTGCGCTGGCTCTACCTTCAGCCCTGGCCGGCTGGGCTTTGGCCCTTCTGGCTGGGAGCTGCCGTCATGGTCGCCGGCGTTCTCTTCGCCGTCTGGGCGCGACAGCACCTGGGCCGCAACTGGAGCAGCTCCGTTACGATTAAGGAGCGCCACGAGCTGATCACCACCGGGCCCTATGCAGTGGTCCGTCACCCCATTTATACCGGCATTCTGGCCGGGTTGCTTGGCACCGCGATCGCCCTCTCCCAGGTGCGCGGATTTATCGCTGTCGCCCTCATCTTTCTCATGTACTGGGTCAAGCTCCGCATAGAGGAGCAATGGATGCGCTCCCAGTTTGGGGAAACATACGCCACCTATGTCCATCAGACCGCAGCCCTGGTGCCTTACCTCTTCTGATCGCCGACACTAATTCGGATTTTAATCCTGAACGGGTTCGCTCCCGTGATTACTCTGTATAGTCGCGCAAGCTTCACGATTGTCCGCAATCACAGATTCTGTTGTGTGCCCGAATCATTGGATGTCCCTTTTCGAGCGCCGAGCTGGTCTGCGAGCCACCCGGTAATACCGTCTTTTCCCAATCCCTTTGCTTCTTCGTTCCAATCCGGATAACGCATCACTGCGCCGAATGAGGGCGCCGCAGCGGCGATCTTATCCTTTGCTGCCGGCGGCGTGACCGGATCAGAGAGAACCTGTTGAATATGAATTGCCCTATCTTTTAGCTGCGGCAAGTAGGTAACCGGATCAAGCCCCGCAACGCTCTGCAAAAATTCCGGCTTGAGATAGGCAGGGCGTTCTTCTTCGGGAATCTGTTTGGAGCTTTTCAGCCAATCAGGCCAATCTCCCCAGGGGTCCATCAGATCGAGTACGCGAATACGAGAATCGGCAGCAGCGGCGAGAATGGCGACAGCTCCTCCCGATCCTTGTCCGAACATGCCTACATGATGTGTATCGAGATCGCCGCGGGTTTCGAGATAATTGAGCACCATTTGTACGTCGTGCGCAGATGTTGCGAGAGCTTCCTGCAACTGACTGACAAACCATTCCTTCAGCGGGCGTGGAGAACGGAGCCGCGACCATGAGAGCGCAGACGCAAAGCCAACTGCGGCATAACCATTCTTTTCGACGAGATTGCACCAGCGGTTCTCGCGAAAGATAGCTTCATCAACGATGTAGTTGTACATGAACAGAACCACAGGCGGATTCTTAGTGGCACGGGGCTTGATCACATAAACGTCGATTGGATCATTGGTGCGCCAGTGGAATTGCAGTAACTCGCGTGTGCACCCTGGCAACTCGGCTTTACTGAGAAGCACGCCTCCAATTTGGTTGAGTGGCAACCCGCTCTTTGCGAGATCAATGGTTGTCCAAATTTCGCCGGTAGGTATTTGAAGGGAGATCCCCGATGAAGAAGAGCCTTGCGCTTTGACTGTTGGCGTCTCAGGAATCTGCGTAACGGGAACGGTTTGTGCGCACAATGGTGGGACGATGAGAGCAATCGCTACAAACATTTTAACGAGACGAATGGACATGTTCCGGCTCCTATGAAAAGGGCGAGACGCGCGGTGGAGAGCTTTGTCGCAAGAAATCGGCAGACCCGCTTTGGAAGCAGGTCTGCCGGTGTGAGGGTTCGAGGGCTGCAAGAGGACAAGGCTTAGCGGCGCTCTGCTGTCCAACCGTTGGTAACGCTGTTGCTGAGGCAGTATTTGTTATCTGATTCAGGCGTTCCCGTAGAGCCGGTGAGCCGGATGATTGCACCGCCCACGTCGCCGCCTGCTTCTGGCAGCGCACTGCAATTGCTGCCTGTTTCACCATCTGTATAGAAGGTGCCAAGCGTATTGTCACCATTGACGTTGACGGTGGGGTAGCCGGCGCCGGCCGGTGGCGTGAAGTGTGAGCGGAGAACCGACATTTTGCCGATCGCCACGAAGTTGGGTGCGATGCCAGAAGGCACGAACTGCTGTGCTTCGCTGGAGAGTTGCGTTACAGGTGTCAGTGCGGTCGTGCCGCCATTGACCAGGCGCAGCAGCGACCAGACGGGATAAGTGCCATTGGCAATGTTATGCAGATCGACGTTCTCGATCTGGCTGCTGGTGGTGGGAATTACGCCACTGAACGACGGGCAGGCGTTGCCAAGATAGTTGGTGCCGCTGCATGTCAGTGGATCGACGCCGTTGACCTCCAGATAGAAGGCATCTGGCGCGGCGCTGTTGGTAAAGCCAGCGAAGTTGGACACGCTCCAGAAGCCGTAGCCCAACGTGTTGTCGCTTGAACTGCTAGTGAGGTTGATGACCTCGCTCAGTTCTTGGCTTGTGCCGATGGCGCGGACACGCGCACCGCCGCTGGTCGTGCTGATGTCCATCGGATTAGAGAGCGGGCCGGTATCCGTGCTGTTGCAATTCACCTGTGAGCTGGGCTGGTCCTGGCCCACATCCTGTGAAGTGTAGTTTCCGGTGACGCTGAACGTGCTGTTCGTGATTGTGTTGGGAACGTTGTACTCCACTGTATTGTAGGTTCCCGAGAGCGGTTCGCGAATAACCACGGTGACGGGGCTGCCCGAGGCGGTGGAAGAATCGAGCTGGTTGGTATACGAGTAGGTTCCATCCAGCAGTTTGGCCAGATTCGAGTCGCTGACGTTGAGGTTGCTGGCGGAGCTGGAGGGCCATCCGCTGCCGTTCACGACAAACACGACCGGCGAAGCTCCAACAGTGGTGACCGCATAGTTGTTGATGGTTTGATTTGAGCTATTCGTTGATGTCGGAAGGCTGAAATCAATCACGTGGAATACGCTGCTGCTGAAGAAGCTGTCAACGTTGCCGCCGTTGGTATAGCCGAGCCCGAGGTAGGAGGAGCCTGACGCCACTCCGCTGTCGCAGGTCGTCGTCGCGCGCGTAACGGCGAACTCCGCGTCTTCCGGACGAATGTCCGTTCCTGCATAGTTTACCGTCGCGTCATTCAATGCAGTCGCGACGGCGGTTGGGAGCGAGCATTCACCAGGGCTCGACCCCGTCGTGGTTCCGCAAGTCCCAGAGCTCGGATAGATCAGATTCGAAGTGCCCGGATCTGTAGTGGGATAGGCTACGCTGCACTCCGGTGTCGCGTTGTTGATTGCATTAAATAAGCAGCGGTCGCCTACGACGGAGTCCACCTGCAAGTAGGCGTAGATGTATACCGTGTCTCCCGAGCCATAGTTGCTGCAGCTTCCAGAGTTGACCGTTGACGGAGTCCACGCAACCCAGGCGCTGCCCTTGTCCGTGAGAGAGCTGCCTGTGCTGGTGTCGGTAGCGATCGCGGAATTGGTGTTTTCGGTCCAAAGGCACGTTGCACTGACAGAAGAGCCGCTGATAGTGAAAGCATCGGGATAGGATGCGGCTTCGCCAAGTGCAAGAAAGAGGCCAGAAGAGCCGCTTCCGGTGAGTTGCACGGAGTAGGTTTGCGCATTGGCCCGCGTGGACAGTGCAATCACTGTCAGGCCAATAACGAACGCTGCCTTCATGAGTTTCTTCATGAGTGTGCTCCTTAGAGGTGATGCTGGTTAGGGAATAGCTCGACGTGAACGTCCGTTTCGGGTCCTCACGCCGAAGCCGTTGACTGGTAGATCGCACTCGATTGCATGTTGGGAACTGCTGAGTGCTTTACGACTCTTGAGGAAACCTGTCTAAATCTCTGGGGGAAGTGCGTCTCGATGCGAACTACGAAATGTGATCGGCCTCTGCGCGGCACCGTTTTTGCGCTTCTGCCTGGGTAGACAATGTGTTGCAGAGGCTCTCAACAGCACAAGGATTGAATTCACCGGAATGCAACTGGAAGTTCACCTCGGCTCAACAGCGGCCGATGTCGTCCTTGCTCTATTGAAGTTTCAATGACAAGTTTTTGGGTGCTGCCGCAGGTGTGATCGGGCGGCAAAAACGAGCTCAGTTGACGATTTCAGAGCCGGTGACCTCATCCTTTGAATCAGCGTTCTTCCATGAATCCCATTTGGATGAAATGGTTCACGCGTGTCTCACACGTTTCGTGCTGCGAGGACTGAGCCATCCATGGAACATGGTTGCAGTTTGGTTCTGGCCGTCAGCTCGCGAATGCACTGGAGACAGTTATCCGGACTTTGCGGCTATAAGGAGCAAAGGATTTTATGCACCGCGATTCAGGATCAAAGGCTCATATCTACAGTCGAAATCCACAAGAAGGCGCGAGAATGGGTGACAAGTTTTATCTATCTTTAACGTTTCCTTCAGTACTCGTGTGCTAAGCATGTTACATAATCAGAAAGTTTTCATGTGAGCCCGTGTAACGGTGTTTGTTTCGTTGATGGTGCGGGCGGCACGCGCTTCTAATCTTTAGAATTCTCCACCACGCCTGTTGAGAAAACACCTGCTCAGTTGTCACTTTAGTGGTGCCCCATTTCTGACAGTCCCCTCCCGGGTCAAGCTTCAGGAATAGCTGTGCTGCGTTGTTCTGAAAAGAAAGACGAGGCCAAGAGTGTGTGTATGGAGATGATTGTGGTGAGTTTGCTGTCTCGAAAGAGGGCTGGAAGATGCTTATGGGCTGCCGGTCTCGCTCTTGTGACGGCGTTGGTCATGGTGGGGTGCAGCAGCAGTTCGTCTATGGCGGGAAAGCAAACTGCAACTCCCACCTTCAGTCCTGGAGGTGGAACCTACACCACATCGCAGACGGTCACCATTGCAGACACAACACAAGGCGCGGTGCTGTATTGCACCACAGACGGAACGACGCCGACCTCATCTTCTCCACAATGCAGCCAACCGACGACGGTCTATCAATCAGAGTATTTGCAGGCCATTGCCATAGCGCCGGGGATGTCTTCGAGTGCGGTGGCATCGGCAGGTTACACGATTAACTTGAATGCCGCCGCCACTCCAACATTTTTGCCGGCAGGCGGCACATACACTTCCGCGCAAACCGTGGCTATCAATGATGCAACCACGGGAGCGAACATCTATTACACCACCAATGGAAGCGTGCCGACGGCTTCCTCGACGCTTTATACGGGGCCAATCAGCGTTGCAGTGAGCGAGACGCTGAGCGCGGTCGCGGTGGTTTCCGGTTATAGCAATAGCGGAGTGGCAAGCGCCGCCTACACGATTAACACTGCCAGCGCTGCAGTGCCGACGATCGCCAGTATTTCACCGACCTCGGCAACGGCGGGTGGTGCAGCATTTACGTTGACCGTCAACGGCACGAATTTTGTCTCAGGCGCAACCGTGAATTGGAATGGTGCGGCACTGACGACGACGTTTGTGAGCTCGACGCAGCTTACGGCTACGGTTCCTGCAAATCTGATTGCGACGGCCGGCACGGCAACCATCACGGTGACAGATACCGGCGGTACATCCTCGGGGACAACATTCACGATCAATCCGGGCGTGCCAACTATCACTAGCATTGTACCAGCCTCGGCAACAGCGGGCGGCGCAGCGTTTACATTGACCGTCAATGGAGCAAACTTCGTCTCAGGCGCGACGGTGAATTGGAATGGCGCGGCGCTGACGACGACGTTTGTGAGTGCGACGCAGCTTACGGGGGCAGTTCCTGCAAATCTGATTGCGACGGCCGGCACGGCAACCATCACGGTGACAGATACCGGCGGCACATCCTCGGGGACAACATTCACGATCAATGCGGGCGTGCCAACCATCACCAGCATTTCGCCGGTTTCGGTAACGGCCGGCGGTGCGCAATTCACGCTGACCGTCAATGGCGCGAATTTTGTCTCTGGAGCGACGGTGCAATGGGGAGGCGCAGCGCTGACGACGACGTTTGTGAGTTCAACACAGCTCACGGCTACGGTTCCTGCCAGCCTGATTGCCAACACGGGTACTGCGACTGTGACAGTGACAGACTCAGGCGGCACCTCTTCCGCCATAACCATCACCATTAGCTCTCCCGGAGTGCCCACGATTAGCAGCATTTCGCCCGCGTCGACGACGATGGGTGGAAGCAGCTTTACTTTGACAGTCGATGGCGCAAACTTCGTCTCAGGCTCGGTGATCAATTGGAACGGAACAGCGCTGGCGACAAACTTCGTGAGTTCGACGCAGCTCACGGCGACTGTCTCTGCCAGCCTGATTGCCAGCGCGGGCACCGCGACAATCACCGTTACAAGCATTGGTGGCACATCCGTTGGAGTGCCTTTCACCATCAATGCTCCTGCGCCGACAATCACCAGCCTTTCACCGGCCTTTACGGCTCCGGGTGGAACCGCGTTCACGCTGACGGTCAACGGGGCGAACTTTGATTCGACTGCCGTTGTGCAATGGGATAACACCGCGCTGACGACCAGTTATGCGAGCGCGACGCAAGTCACTGCCGTGGTGCCTGCGGCTCTGATTGCGACGGCGGGTACCGCAAACATCACCGTAACAACGACCGCTGGCGGCGCCTCGTCCGCCGCAATCTTTACTGTTGCGCCTGTGATCAGCGGAACCGCCGTGAGCGGCACATCGCCGGTCAGCGGCGCAACGGTGGAGTTGTATGCCGCAGGACAATCGGGATACGGCGCCGGAGCAACGCTTCTATCGACGACTCCCAGCACCGTTACAACAGATGCGAACGGGAATTTCGCACTGTTGTACGGCGCGTGCCCCAGTGCTCCGGGGGATCAGTTGTATCTGGTCGTGAGCACTGCCAATGGCGGCGGGTTCAATGGCAGTACGAATCCCAAGATCGAGCTGACGGCCGCGCTGGGTAGCTGCAGCTCACTGCTAGCGTCAGAAACGGTGAAGGTCAATGAAGTAACCACCATCGCTTCAGCCTACGCGCTCGCCGCCTTCGCCACCAGCAACACAAGTAGTGGGGGCATTACGGTGGGCGCGCCTGCTTTAGCGAGCGACACATCGTGCAATGCGGCGGGCAACTGGCAAAGCAGCGGCGGGGAAACGTGCAACTACATCGGATTGTCCAATGCTTTCAAAACGGTCAACAACTTGGTGAATCTCAGCGCCGGCCAGGCTCGCTCGTACACGCCCGATTACGCGCAAGGGCTGGCAAGCGACACCTACATTGTGAACAACAGCACTGTCCCGCAAGCGCGCATCAACACATTGGCAAATATTCTCGCAGCTTGCGTGGAGAGCTCCTCCAACTGCTCCACCCTCTTTGCCAATGCGCTGCCTTTTGGCGGAACAACGCAGCCTGCCGATACGCTGCAAGCGGCGCTGAACATCGCACAAAATCCAGGCCTGAGCCAGCCGGGCCAGAGCCAAAGCGCCAACAGCACCGTCATGTCGAACCTCTTTGGCCTGCAATCTACCTTCACAGCGCCACCCTACAACACGACCACGGACTCGACCTACAATCCCACCGGTTATCTTTCTGCGGCTCCCAGCGATTGGACGCTTGCTCTTACCTTTACCGGAGGCGGACTTGGGCTTACGGCGAATCTGCCGGCGGCGGCCAACGCCACGCTGCTGAACGGAAGCAAGCCTACGCAACTGGGTCCGAACGTCAATACGGCTCTGGCCATTGACGCGGCCGGCAACATCTGGGTCAGCGCATTTGGTGAGAATGATCTTTCCAATAACGGCTATATCTCGTGGTCGCCGGATAGCAACGAATTTAATCCTATGCTGGCGGAGTTCAGCAACCAAGGCAGATCGCTGACTCCTGCAACATCTTTCAACACAACCACGAATGAAGTGACTTATGGCGGAATAGATCTGGTGTCTTCAGCTTTCTTATCGACAGATACGGAAGCGATGGAGCAGGTGCCGGGCGCGTTGGGCATCGATCAGACAGGCAACCTTTGGAGCGTGTCTGCCTCCGAGCATGGAGATCTCTTCGATTACTCCAGTGCAAACTCCGGACCGGTTGGTTACGAAGGAGCGTTTACGGGTGGAGGCCAGCAGTTGGCCATGGATGCAATCGGCGACATCTGGGGAACGGATGGAGAGCGCGTCGATGGCCTCATGGAGTACAACAGCAAGGGAGCAAATATCTATTCAGACACTTCGGCTGCAGCGAGTTCTTATCTAGTCTTCGATTCCTCACTTACCAATCTCTGGTTCATCTCCTCAGGCGGTCTATATCCGCTGAATACAACGACCAAGGTTCTTGGAGCAGATGCGCTCACAGGAGGATTGGCTCCGGGAGGATTGTTTACTCTAGCGGCCGATGGCATGGCAAATGTCTATGGCTGCCTCAATAGTCTCACCGATCTGGATGTTTTCAACGCAACGAATGGCTGGGCCAACAAGGCCAATCCCTATGCTCTTGAGAATGGCACCAACAACTCGGTGACCGGTCTGCGCGGGTGTGGCAACCAGATTGTGCTGGACGGGCAGGGGCACATCTTCGCGGTAAGCAATACCGGCGAACTCAACAGCCAGTACATAGCCACAAATGTGGATGAGTTCACCACGCAGGGCGAGTTGATTTCCCCGTCCCTCAACGGCTATACGGGTACAACCGCAAGCCTGAACGCAACGACCGGCAACTACACCTACATCGAGCCGCCGACACTGAATACAGACATTGATTTTGGTACCGGCGGCGTCGGCGCGCCCGTTCCCGGGATCAGCGCGGCCATCGATGGTTCGGGCGACCTATGGGTTCTAAATGTCGACACAAGCGGAACGGTTCCATCCGGCACGTCACAGTACAATCCTATTCCCGCGACGAGCAATGTGCTGGTGGAGTATGTCGGCATCGGAGCGCCGGTGATAACGCCAAGCTCGGCTGCCCTTACCAACGGCACGATGGGCGTGCGTCCATAGTCAATGCAGAATTTATGGGAAATGCGCGGAGAAATAACGTGAGTGCCGTATCTATTTTAGACAAGTATGCAAAACTCGATCCTGCTTCCGTCACACTTCACGCCCGTACTTCGCAAACATGGGCAGAAGGCATAGACGGCGTCTGTTTTCGCACGAAAACGCGAAAGCTCAAGCTCAAGTTGCGCAGTGGGGGCGAAGAAGGAGCAGCGAGAATGCGGATTTGTCAAGGAACGGAGCCGAGCGTAAGAGAGGATTGCGGGCCCAACATCGCGGCGGATAGTGAATCACTCGGAAAAGATTCCGTCGATCGAACTGTACATTTCTACGGCGACGCGGGCGCTTCACAAACTGCAGAGTTGGAAAGCGGCAAACAAAATCTTAGCGCCGATGCTCAGGAGAAGATTCTTGCGTTGTATGACGAGTATCGTCCCAGACTCTACAGATATATGCGCAGCATGCAGCTTGGACGCGATTTAGCAGAAGAAGTGATCCAGGAGACGTTTATGCGCCTGACGATGGAATTGCTCAAAGAGAACTGCATCGAGAATGTACAAGGCTGGGTGATCCGTGTTGCCCACAACCTTGCAGTGAATCTACTCAAGCGGGAGCGCAACCCCTTTCTTGCCAAGGAGGCTTCCACTCTGGTCATTGAAAACCGGATCGATCCCGCATTGGGGCCAGACGAGACGTACTCCCAAAAGGAGCGTACCCGGCGCATAAAACAAGCACTGGCGGCTTTGAAACCGCAGCATCGTCAGTGCTTCGAAATGCGGGTCCAGGGCTTTCGCTATAAGGACATCAGTTTGGCGCTGGGAATCAGCGAACAAAGGGCGGCTTTCGTTGTGAAGCAAGTGGCGGTTCGTTTGGCTGCAATCTGCGGATAACTACATCATGGGAAACACGATCGAACAGATATTCCTGCGTTTCATCTCGAACCCCGACGAACATTTGTCCGACGAGCGAATGGCGGACTTGTTCTGTGAAGAGCTGTCTTTTGCCGCGCGCTGGATTGCGAGGCGCCATCTTGCGATGTGCCAGGATTGCGGGAAGCGCTATGAAGATCTCGTGGGGCCGCGTGCGGAACAGGCATTACAGCTTTACCGGGAGAGTCTGGACAACGAAGAAATGCGATTGCAGGCTCAGCCGAGAGCGGTATTCGCCCAATGGCTGCAGCTTCAGATGCGGCCCGAAGTTCAGTTGGGACTCAAGCTGCGGGCGAAGCGCCGTTTCTCTCGTCCCCGATTCCTGGCCGCGCTTCCGGCGCTTTCGATCGGAACTGCATTCGGTCTCGTCATCGGCGTATCGGCCGTTTCCTATTGGTCGTGGAAACATATGCCCAACATCACCGCGAACACCCTGCTGATTCGAGCGGAAAGATGGGACACTCCGAGCGTTGCTGCGCATCCAGGCGTTGCGCGTCAGACGGTTCAGATCAAGACATCCCGGCAGACGATCAAGAGAGCCGTGTATTGGGATCTGCAAGGAATACGCCGGCCAAGGGGTGCGGCGCTGCCTGCGGCGGAAGAACAGCTCCGTGCCGCGCTAGACAAGGCTGGCGTCAATTGGGACCAGCCGATCTCCGCGTCTGCCTATCAGACCTGGCACGATCACCAGCACGTGCGCGCCGACCGTATCATCCGCAGCGGCGCTCATCTGCTTACCCTTACAACCACGGTGCCGGACGGAGCTGTATCGCAAGAATCTCTTACGGTGCGCGATACGGACTTTCATCCTGTGGAGCAGAAGGTGGACTTCCGCAACAGCGAAACGGTGGAAATAGCGGAACTCGATTTCGCGATCCTGCCGTGGAACGCGGTGGACGCGAACGCTTTCGAGCCTATAGCAAATGCGCCAGGCCCGATCGGTAATCCGGTGGCCCATGTTCTACCCCATTTGCCGGTTTCCGATACTCCGAGCCCCGAGCAACTCGATGAAACCGAGCTGGCGGCAAGGCTCATCTTGAATCAACTCCATGCGGATACTGGCGAGCAGATTGAGATTCACAGGTCGCAGCGGGCCGTCGAAGTGGATGGACTTGTTGAGACGGAGGAACGCAAGCGCGAACTGATCGCCGGATTGATGACCGTACCGAGACTCAAGGTTTCCATCCAAAGCGCAACGCATTTGCTGGAGAATGCGCCTCTGGCCAATGAGGTTGTTACCGTTCAAGCTGCGTCGCTGCCCGATCAGCCGTCGGCATTAGACCGATACATGCGCACGCATGGAAGCAGCACGAGCGAGATCAATGCGCTGGCAGAACGAATTTTCAGCAGCGCGCTGGCAATCAGCCAGGAGAGCAATGCGATTGCCGACCTGGAGACGCGCTTCCTTTTCAAGGAGCATACGCCAGTGATCGCGAAAGCTACGCTGGAAGATCTGCTCTATAGCCATCGTGAGCGGCTCCAGGAGGCGCTGAGGAAAGAGCGTCTGCTGTTAGTCGAAACGGGACATATGCCTGCGTCTCATGAGGAAGCCGCGCAGCTTGCAGGGAGCTCCCTTGCCAGCGAGACGGAGCGGAATCTGGCGCTTTCAAAAGAACTCACTCAAACCAATATTCCGGTTACGAGAGGCGCGGAAGCGATCGTCGATGAGATGTTTTCGACGGCCGATCAGATCGTGGCGACGCTTGATGCATCCGGCAAGCCCAAGGACGATTCGGTGCAGAACACGGGAAAGGAGTAGGGATGCGGCGCATCGATCGAGGATCGGATTGGGGATCGGATCGAGAATCGGATCGGGGATTGCCGCTGAGCCTTCCTCCAGCGGGACGAAATTCTCTCAGGCTTAACCGGTGTGAAGGCCGCTTCCTCTTCTGTGTTCTGTGTCTCGGGTTGCTTGTTGCGGCAATTGCCGGTTGCGGCAGTACTGTCGGTTCGCAGACGAAGGCAGACGCGATTTCCATTACGAACGCGAATGGGGTAACGGAACAGGTCACTACGCTTGCACTGGCCTCCTCTGTGAACCTGAGCATGACCCCGCAAGATGATCGCGCCAGCGCGGGCGTGGATTGGACGGTAACCTGCGCGGGCAATCCGGTTACAGGCAGCACCACAAACGGCGCCTGTGGCACGCTCGCTGCCGCTCATACCATCGATGGCGGCACAAATACTTATACGGCACCCTCGGTGGTTCCAATCAACGCTGCGATCACCATTACGGCGACCGTAACTAGCGATCCATCGCAGAGCAGCAGCGTGAGCCTCACCATCGTCGGGCTGCCAATTGGCGTCAGGTTGGGGTCTTTGACGACAAACTCTCCAGAGGTGGATACAACACTTTCTGTTAGCGCCACGGTGAGCAACGATCCGACCTATGCAGGGGTTATCTTCACTGCGACCTGCGGGTTAAGCGCGTGCGGATCATTTAATCCGGTCACACCGCCGCTCACTCTAGCCGCACAGACTTCCTTTTCGAGCGCATATACCGCACCGGCCGAGATCCCCACGGGAGGCGCCGTAACCATTACTGCGACATCGTTGGCCGATACGACAAAATCGGCCAGTGCGACACTGACAATTACAACGCCCCCTCAGCCTGTTCCGGTTACCGTCAGTGTTCTGCCCGCAAACATCTATGTCGAGACCACCGGATCGGCTCGTATTGTCTCGCTGACCGCGATCGTCGGCAACGACACAGCCGCTGCCGGAGTCGATTGGTCGGTAAGCTGCAGCGCTTCAAACTGCGGGTCGATTACACCGCACACAGCGAGCGGCGCCGCTGCTACGTACGTGGGGCCCACCACTGTTCCTTCCAGTGGGACAGTGACAATCACGGCTGCGTCTACAACCAATCCCGCTGTGTCGGCAACCTCCACGGCCGACATCGTAACTACGGCTCCGATCGCGGTCACGATGTCCTCCGCGCCTCCGACAACGATCACGGCGGGATCGGAGGCGGCGCTGACGGCGACGGTGACTGGCGATGCAAATAATCTTGGCGTGAACTGGACTGCAAGCTGTGGCAGTGCGGGCGCGTGCGGCAGCTTCAATCCGCCATCGGCGCACACCGCAAGCGGAGGGCAGATTGTCTACACGGCGCCGACCACGGTTCCCACGGGATCGGTGGTGACGATCACCGCATCTTCTCCGGCGGCTACGCCGGCCAATCCGGCAATTGCCGTGATTACGATCCTTGCTCCGTCTCCGTCGGTCACATTGACGCAAGCGCCGCCGGCAAAGATGACGGCTCTAACGCAGGCGCAGGTCAGCGCCACGGTGAAGAACGATGTTTCACCTGGAGGCGTGACCTGGTCGGTGCATTGTGGCAACACGGTTCCAGGCGGCTGCGGCTGGGTTCTTCCCTCGCAAACAGCCAGCGGCGTTGCCGCAACCTACACCGCGCCTCCCGCGGCAACGACGGGAACATCGGTGACGATCACCGCGACTTCGGTGGCCGACACGAACTCGAGCGCCAGTTCGAGCGCGATCGCCATCACCCCGTCTACCACGCTCTCCGTCAATTTCATCTCTTCACTTCCATCGCAGGTGGAGACGAACGCGACCGTCAACCTGACGGCCGCTGTAGCAAACGATAGGACGAATGCCGGCATCGATTGGCAGGTCTGCGCGAGCGGCTGCGGTTTCTTCACTGTGAAGCCGGCGATCCCGGCCATTCCGGCCACGGCGACTACGCCGTATATTCCAGCAGTCCCGGCGGTGACGGCAACCACCGTCTCCGCATGGCCCAACGGCTTGTCCATCCCGTATACCGCGCCATCTCAGTCACCCTCTTCCGGTGTTGTTGCCGTGGCCGCATCAGCTCATGCAAATTCGGCGGCGGCAAACTCCGGAACGATCGCGATTAGTACCGGCCCCACCGGGCCTGCACTGAATGGCGTAGTGCAGGCGGGATCGCAGCCGGTGGCGGGAGCATCGGTCGGGTTGTATGCCGCCGGCACAAGCGGATATGCATCCGCATCGTCGCAAATTGCCACGGCCACTACCGATAAGAACGGCAGCTTCACGGTTCCTGCCGGTTACACTTGCCCGGCGGCTTCGAGCCAGGTGTACCTCGTGGCCACCGGCGGAAGCGTTGGAACGAACACTGCCAATCCGAATCTTGCGCTGATGACGGCTCTGGGAAGCTGCAGCAATCTGAGCTCATCGTCGGTTGTGGTAAATGAAGTCACAACAATTGGCTCCGTGTATGCGACGGCGCCTTTTGCAGCCAATGACGCGCTGACGGGCAACAGCAGCTATTTCTATCTCGGCACGAGCAGCGGAAATCTCTCCGGTCTTGCCAATGCATTTGCCGCGGTGAATAACCTGGTGAATATCTCCACGGGCCAGGCAAACTTCGTCACTCCGGTAGGAAACGCAGCGACGCCCTATGTGGAGATCAACACCCTGGCAGACATGCTGAACGCCTGCACCGCGACTTCAGGCGGCGCGGAAGGAGATGGAAGCGCCTGTGGTATTTTGTTCGCCGCTACGGACTTACTCGGAACTGGAACCTATAACGGCTCGATAGCGCCGTCCGATACACTGCAGGCCGCCTTCAATATCGCACAGCATCCGGTTTCGAACTATGGCTATTTCTTGGGGAAAACCCAGCCACTGGTTCTGCCCGCGTCCAGTTCTCCCTTCCAGCCCGTTCTCCCGGCTTTACCGAATGATTGGTCAATTTCGCTGAACTACACCGGGGGCGGCGGTCTCTCTGCAGCCAGCACGGTCGCCTCGTTTGCAATCGATGCAAGCGGCGATCTCTGGATTACCGATACCACCGCCGGCAGTGTCATCGAGTGGAATGCGGTCGGCGCAGCGCTTTCCCCATCCACAGGCTTTGCCGCTGGCGGTGGGCCGATTGCGATGGATGCGAACGGTAATGTCTGGATCTCCGGCAACGGCGTCCTCACCGAGCTGACCAATCTGGGTGCGCTTGCGCCGGGAAGCCCATTCGGCGGTGTGGCTGGAGGCGGCAGCGACATGGCCATCGATGCGCAAGGCAATTTTTGGATTGCCAATGGCGGAGGCGTAAGCGAGTTCAGTAGCTTCGGCGCTGAGCTTTCGCCGGCTGGCGGATTTACCTATAGCGACATCAGCAGCATAGATGCAGTGGTCGTCGATAGCTCGAACAACGTCTGGGTGGGAGATCACGCCGCTAACAACACTGCCTCTGTCGCTGAGTTGACCGATCCCGGCGGCCAGTTTGTTACGGGAGTGGGCATCACGAATGGCCCGGTTCTGGCGCAGATGGCCGCGGATCATGCAGGGCATGTGTGGGTAAACGATGGAAATGAAGTCTGCCAGGTTCCGCCATACGGGGGAGAAGGAACGACCCTTATTCCAACATGCTGGGCGGAAGAGAATAATGCCGGCCAATCAGGATCATATCTTAACTTCTACAACGGCGGAGGAGTTGCGCTGGATGGGGCCGGCACGGCCTGGATCGCGAGCCAGGGTGGAGGGTCGCTATCGCTTTCGCCCGGTGTGTTGCCTATTATTCCCAGCGCTCTGAACAGTGGGGGAATTAGTTCTCCGGCACTTCTTATTTCTTCCAGCCTTACCGCAGGCCCGCTGCGTATTGCCGTGGATGGTTCCGGCAATGTATGGGTTCTGCTCGCCAATAACACCGTTACCGAATATGTCAGCGCAGCTACGCCAGCGGTGACTCCTGTCGCTCTGGCCGTGAAGAGCAACAAACTGGGATCGGAACCATGAGATGCCTATCGAGACCGCCGCGCGCCAATACGCTTCAATGCTTCGATCAAAAGAAAGGGACGGAGATTCCGGTGCATAGAGCAAAGAGAATTGCAGCCTCGTCGTTGTTTCCTTTGGCCTGTTGCATCTGGACCGCTTTGCTGTCGGCTGGACTGATGTCGATCACCGGTTGCACTTCCGGCAGCTCTGTGTCGAACATTCAGGTTGGCTCGATTACCTTTACCAACGTCAATGGAACTCCTGTAACGACGCCTCCGCAGTCGCTCACCGTGGGGCAGGGAACTTATGTCGACGTGACCTTGACCAACGATCCGCAACTGCTGGGCGCCAACTGGAGTGTTTATTGCGGCAGTGCGCTGCCTCCGGGAACTCCACCCCCACCGGGAGAGACGGAGGATGAGTCGTGCGGCACATTCACGCCGGGACACACGATGAGTGGTCCGATACCAAGCTATCTGACCAGCGCAGCGGGCTATGTAACCTTCTACACGGCTCCTGCCGCTACGCCGAAGAACGGCATTGTCACACTCTATGCGGTTTCTACCAGCAATCCGGCCAAGTTTTCGAGCGTGACACTCACCATCGGCGGTCTCCCGATTGCAGTCGGTTTAGCGCCGGCGCCTCCATCAACCATGCAGGCAGGCGCCAGCGCGCAAATCCGGGCCGTGCTGAATAACGACACGACAGACGCCGGTGTAAATTGGACCGTTCTTTGCGCATCGACTGCCTGCGGTTCCTTCGATCCTGTACAGACCACAAGCGGCGAAGCGACAACATACACCGCTCCTGCCACCGTGCCAGTGGGAGGCACGGTCCAGGTTACGGCCACATCGATGGCGGACCCGACAAAGGCCGCGAGCGCCACGATCTCGATTCAATAGCAATCGTACGGTACGCCTAATCGACGAGATGGATTCAAAGGAGAATCGATGTTCGCTCTTAAGACAACATTGGCCGGTGCGCTTCTTGCAATATGCGTGGGCCTGCAGGCTCAGAACCAGACGGCTGCATCCTCATCGGTGCACGGCGCAGCAAAAAACAGCAAAACAAGGGCGAAGACGCAGGAGCAGATTCTCCTGGAGCAACTCAGCGATAAGTTTCAAAAGCTGGATGATCTGAGCCGGAAGTATGAAGACTTGCAGCAGAAATATGACGATCTCGAAAAGCGGATGACTGCTCGCGACGCTGAATTGGAAGAAGCGCATAAGAGCGCAGCCGCGGCGCAAGCCGATGCCGCCGATGCGAAACAGAAGCTTGAGGCAGAGCAGCAGGTCATGGGTCCGAATGCCGCGGCGGTGACCACACTGCAGAGTGAGGTTGCCAGCCTCAGGTCGTCATCGAGCGATCTTTCATCAAGGGTGGAGACCACAGAGCAGGAAGCCAGGAAACTTGAAAACCCCAGTGCAATTCATTTCATGGGCGTGAATCTGATACCGGGCGGCTTCATAGCGGCTGAAACGGTCGACCGGCAGCGCGCAATCGGTGGTGATGTCAACACGCAATTTTCCGGCATTCCGTTCACAGGCCAGACCGCGAATGAACTGTCGGAGTTCAACGCAAGCGGACGTCAGTCGCGCATTTCGCTTCTGAGTGAAGGAAAAATGCCCGCTGCCGTGTTGCGCGCTTACTTCGAAAGCGATTTTCTTTCGGCTGGCACCACTTCGAACGACAATCAGAGCAACAGTTACACTCTGCGGTTGCGCCAGGCCTGGGCACAGGCCGTTCTCAACAACCGATGGACGCTGACCGGCGGGCAGATGTGGTCGCTGGCCACCGAGTACCGGCACGGCCTCGACAACAACTCCGAAGCCATTCCGTTGACCATCGATGCGCAATACAATGTCGGCTTCACCTGGGAACGGCAGTATGGATTCCGCGCCGTCAAGGCGATCGGGAACAGGCTATGGATCGCAGGGGCTGTTGAAGAATCGCAGACGCTCAATATCGGCGGCCATAATCTTCCTACGATTGCCTACCAGCAAGCCGGCAATGCGGGCGGGCTTTACAACCCGACCGCGAACTACAGCTATAACTATGCGCCCGATCTGATTGCCAAGGCCGCTTTCGAAACGGGCTGGGGGCACTTCGAGGTCTTTGGAGTGGGCCGATTCTTTCGCGACCGGGTCTTTCCCAACGGCCCAGCCCCGTCCGGCGCATCTCAGCCCACGACAACGTCTGCAGCCGGCGCCTTCACGTCGAAGACTGCCGGTGGAGGGGCTGGCGTGAATGCGCGCGTATCGCTTTTGGCCAGGAGCATCGACCTTGGTGCGCACGTGCTGGCCGGCAATGGCATAGGCCGCTACAGCACCACGCTATTGCCGGATGCAACTGCGCATCCAGACGGCTCGCTGGAACTGCTCGTTGGCGGTTCTGCGCTCGGTTCGCTCGAGTGGCACGCCACTCCTCGTTTTGACCTGTATTCGTATTACGGCGGCGAATATGCGAAGCGCGCCTGGTACAACACAGGCTATACCAACACCACAGCCGGTCCAACGTACGGGGAGCCGATCCTGAGCGGTTACGGAGCTCCAACCAATATTGTCTCCGGCTGCGAGGTCGAGGTATTGCCGGTGACTTCTCCTAACGGAGGCGGCAATGTGCCTGGGAGCGCGTCCAATTGCAACGCGGATACGCGCAACTTTCAGGAAGGAACCGTGGGCTACTGGTTTCGCTTTTACAGAGGAGTTCACGGAGCCCTGCAGCAGGGCATTCAGTACTCCTACGCCGAGCGCCGCACATGGACAGGGATTGGTGACCCCGCGGCCGGCTTAACGAATTCTCCCAAGGCGATCGACAACATGTGGTTCACATCTTTCCGCTACTACCTGCCGCAACCGCGACCCAGCACAGAAAGTGACGCAAAGTGAACGCGCACTGAACCAGCATGAGGAGCCCTCGGAAGATGTTTCGATCGTTTTTACGCCTGCTGCTCGCGATCTCGGTGATTTCACTGCAAGGCGTCCTGCCTCTTGCGGGCCAGGGAGGCTCTGGGCGCATTTCCGGTCAAGTGACCGACCCGGATGGAGCGGTAATTCCCGGAGCAAGCATCCAGGTTGTTAATCAGGATACTTTGGTGCGGCGTGAAGCGAAGTCCGATGCGACCGGCCAATACATCGTACCCGGCCTTCCTCCAGGACGTTATCAAATTATCGTGGAGGCGGAACGATTCAGCCGCAGGTCGAGCGATGTCTTCACACTGGCGGCCGGGCAGTCCTTCGTTTTCAATGCACAGATTGAGGTCACCGCGGCCAGTCAGGAAGTCAACGTGAGTGCGGGTGCGCCGACGACGGTTGAAACCAGCACTGGAACCATCTCCACTACATTGAACAGTCAGGAAGTTGTGGGTTATGGACTCAATGGCCGGAATTTCCTGTCGCTTACTGCCCTGGCGCCCGGCGTGAGCAATCAGACGGGTCAGGATGAGGCCAAGGTCGGCGTGGCGGGAAGCGCGAAGTTCAGCGTCAATGGCGGCCGCGTTGAATACAACACCTTCGAGGTGGATGGCAGCGATGTGCTCAACACCAGCATCAACACCAGCCGCGGGCAGGGGGAACCGCTGGTTGTTTATCCGAGCATCGACGCAATTCAAGATATGAAGATGATTACCGCCGATTACAGCGCTTTATATGGAAAGAGCGCCTCGGGAAGCATACTGATCACGACGAAATCGGGTACGGATCAATTCCACGGCGACGTATATGGATTTCTCCGCAACGAGATGTTCAATGCGCGGAATTATTTCGACCAGCCGAACCCGGTTCCGCCGGGTTATCAGGGCAGACTGACGTACCGTACTCCGCTCTATCGCAGGCTCGATGCAGGAGCCACGCTCGGCGGACCATTTTTCATTCCGCATTTCTACAATGGCAACAGGCAGAGGACCTTTTTCTTTTTCTCCGAAGAAGTCCGCCGCGAAAAGACTCCAGTCGATTACAACCAGGCTGTGCCGACGGTGGCTGAGCGGTCGGGAGACTTTTCCGATGTATGTCCAACGCTGACTCCAACCAGCGGCAGTAGTCCCACCTTCAGCCCCACAGCTTACCCTGATTGTCCGCAGGGAAGCAGCAATGGTCTCAGCCAAGGTGTTGTTCTTCCGCCTTACGTCGGCAATACGGTGCCTGTGGATTACATCAGCCAGGCGATTCTTGATTCCGGAATTATCCCGCCACCCAACTCTTCGAGCGGCTGCAACTCCACCAGCCCCTCGCCATTGGCCCACTGCTATGTCGGCTCGGTCTCGCCGCCGACGGACTGGCGGGAAGAGCTATTCCGCATCGATCATAATCTTACCGATCATGAGCGTCTTTCCTTTCGCTACGTCCACGACTCCTGGAACACGGTAACGCTTGTCCCGCAGTGGGGTGTGGTGCATAACAGCTTTCCAACGGTCGAGAACCAGCTCAATGGGCCGGGCCTCGATATGGTTTTCATCCTGGCGCAGGCGTTGCCGCACGGTTTCAGCAATCTGATCTCCGCCGGTTATGAAGTGGAGCATATCTCGCTGGCTCCGCAGCCGGGTCCGGGCGTTTCATCGCTCAGCAGGCCGGCGGTACTGAGCAATCCGGCGTCACAAGGCGGAGCTCCTGTTGCAGGGACGGCTCTTTGCTCCACGTTTGAGACTCTCTCGCACGCATATCTGCCTTCGTCGATCACAGAGTGCCCCATGGGCTACATCTTCAGCAACGGCTACGGCGGCAACAAACTGCCGGGGGTGGTCTTTCAGGGAAACAACGGCGCCTACGGAGGGCACGGCTTCGCCGCCGATACCGGCTATGCACCGTGGAACCAGGACAACCCGACTTTTACCGTGCGCGATGACGCCAGCAAGATCGTAGGAAAGCATTTTTTGCAGTGGGGCTTTTGGGGCGTCTTCGTCGAACAGAATGAGCTGAGCGCGGTCACCGGAGCCAACTCCGGGGATCTGCAAGGACTGCTTACTTTCAGCAATCAGCAATCGATTTATACGACGGGCAATGCGTTCGCGGATTTTCTGTCTGGCACGGGGACCGTGCCGAACAGTGTTACCGAGTCCAATTTGTCGCTGCCCGGCGCGATCAAAAGCTATACGCAGGACAGCGGGCAGGTCAAATATTACGATCGCTACAAGACCGCCGATCTATATCTCCAGGATGACTGGCGGGCGCTCTCGCACCTGACCATCAATCTGGGTTTTCGCGCGAACCTCTTTGGCGCATGGTACAACCCGAACGGCACAGCCTATAACTGGCGGCCCGAAGTTTTTGACCCATCCGTGGGCGCATCCATATATATAGATCCCAATGAAGGGAACCTTGTCCAGAAATCAACTGGCGCTGCGATCCCGCTCAGCCGCACCGGCCCCTATAGTCTCACCACACTCAATTCCGCCATCACGAATGGATTAGAGCAGTGCGGCGTCAACGGCATACCGAATTCTTGCATGACGAACACAGTTTTCCATCCTTCGCCGCGCGTGGGTTTCTCCTGGGACCCATTCGGAGATGGAAAAACCGCGATCCGCGGAGGATATGGTTTCTTCTGGGAGCACGGAACCGGTTACGAAGCCAATGCCGGTTCGCTCATCGGCAGCGCACCTCTGGTGCTGAGCGAAACGCAATCGAATATCGAAGGCGCATCCTCAAGTTCTCCCACGATCGCGCCGGCCTACGACGCTTACAACTTGATCGGCCTCTCCTGCCAGGGAGGGGCTATGCAGTGCGGGGGCCGGTCCGTTCCATCGGGAGGCGCCACCTTTCCCCTCAACGTAACCTCTATTCCCAAGAAGACGGTTTACTCCTACACGCAGCAGTGGAGCCTGGGCATACAACGCGAAGTGCACCCCGGAATGGTGGGGCAAATTACCTATGTGGGCGCCAAGGGCACACACCTGACGGCGGTGAGCGATGTGAATCAATTGCAGCCGCTCAGCAATAGCCTCAATCCCTTTGCGCAGGGACAGCCAATTACTTACAGTGTCTGTGAGAGCGGGGGACTGTCGAACTACTTTTCCACGGCGGGACTGAACGGTACGGCTATCGGCACCGGAACTACCATCCCCAGCTCCCCAGGCATCGGTCCGAACGATCCTGGTTATGTCAACATCTTCGTCGCCTGCACCGGCAACTCTGGATTTCTGAATCAGCATGGCACGAAAATTGGTCTAAGTCCCGATGCCGTGCGGCCCTATCTCGGCTTCAGCAACATTATCTCCGTTCAAAATATCGCCGACTCGGAGTACAACGCGTTACAAGCCACGCTCCGCGAGACCACCGGCCCGCTCATCCTCGGCATCGCCTATACGTACAGTCACTCGCTCGATGATTCCTCTGACCGGGCCAGCGCGAACTTTGCCAACTCGCTCGACATTCACTCCAACCACGCCAGTTCAGACTTCGATGAGCGGCATCTGCTCAATGTTAGCTATATCTACGACCTCCCTTTCCTGCGGCTGCTCAACGGCTTCACCCATTTGGTCGGGAGCGGCGGCGACGATGCAGTTTCCGATCCCGCCGCCATCAAGCCTGAAGGATTTGGCCCGATCACCAAGACGCTGCTCGGGCAATGGCAGATCACTGGCATCACCACCTACGCAACCGGGACGCCCTTTAGCGTGATCAATGGCGGCGGCTCCGACGGCACAGGCTCGGCGGACAATGCCGGCGTGGGCGATGGCCTTGGAATCGGCTCCTATCCCGATGTCATCAGCAAGACGCACTCAGGCACGCCCTTTGTTCAGCAAGGCCCAAATAGTGTCGGTCCGCTGCTGCTCAATCCCGGAGCCTTCGCCGCGCCACGCGGCCTGACCTTCGGCGACGCGGGCCGCAACTATCTGAACAATCCCTCGCGCATCAACTTCAACATCTCGCTCTTCAAGCATTTCAAGCCAGCCCATGAGCGCCTCGATGTCGAGTTCCGCGCCGAAGCCTTCAACGTTTTCAATCACACCCAGTTCCGCATCACCGATCCTGCCAATCCCGGTAACACCGGCAACAACGTCATCAACTGCTATGGCAGCCAGACCGAACTGTACTCCGCCGGAGCGTCGGGCTGCCTGACCGGGAACTCCTTCCTGCATCCGGTCGACGCGCACGATCCGCGCATTCTGCAGTTCGCCCTCAAGGGCAGCTTTTGAAGAGGAAGAGAGGCTTTATGCGAAGCGCAAAATCGCCGATGGAACGGTCCTGGCTATCTGCCGGCAAAGTCGTGCTGCCGAGCGCTCTTGTATTCATGCTTTGGATGGCGGGCTGCGGCGGGAGCGTCACCAGCACAAGCATGGTGGCAACGAGCGGCCCGCAAACCTATTTCGCGCCGATCGTGGCTGGAACTACTTATAGCACCTCGTCTGCCAGCAGTGCCTTTATTCAGAACGCATTGACTTATACCATGGACGACACGGCCCTGACCTTTGCGCAGACCACCTATCAGCCTCCTTCTACTCAGCCAGGGCCCCAGGTCCTCAACGCCGGCGACCTTACCATCGGTCAGCGCGGACTGAGAAGCCTGGGAATCACGGCAAATTATGTCTATCAGAGCTCCACAACCAATACACAGGCTGGATACTATCCAATAACCCATAATCCGCCCGAAGTCGGCAGCTTTGCTGTGGAGCTGGCCAATCAGGCTGGAGGGTTGGTCCAGTTAGTCGGCCAGCCGGCCGTACCGCTCGTGGCCGCCACTGCCTGCCCTAACTCCGCTTCTTCGCAAACCTACCTGTTCACCAGTATTCCGGGCGGGCTGACCTCGGTAAGCGGCTCAAGATATGGCTGGGATCCGGCCACCGACACGGCCTACGGCGTTGTGCAGATCAGCGCGAGTGGCAGCACAGTCACTTTGCAGAACATTCAGCAGTTCACTCTGTCGTCGGCAAGTGGAACTGGTGCGCCTGCTCAACCATCCTCATCCTCCGCAACCGGAACCTGCGCATCGTCCGTCTTCGGCAACACGACTGTCGTTCCGGGACAGTTGGTCATCACGAATCCGAATCCCGGTGGCAGCGAACAAATTCCTCCCCAGGCAACGATAGGAATTGGCCCCACCGGCCTTCTGGTGGAGGACAATGGGTCAAATGCCTCCAGTCCGCTCGCGGATACGTCGCCCGCTCTTTACTACAACAACGTCCTTGGCGCGGGTACCGGAGCCGTGGGCCTGCCTCAGTCCTCCAGTGCGCTCAGCACCAGTGCCGTTGTGAGCGCGCAGTATCTCGGCTTTATCTATGGCGCAGGTGTATACGTAAGTGGCAATCCCTATACGAAAGACTGGTCTTCCCATGTGGCTTCTTTTGGCTTTTCGAGCTTGCCTTCGAGCTGCGCCTCGGTAACGGCCAGCACCAGCACGCTGATTTACGGCGGTGACTATCCCAACGACAACCCATCCGTCTCCGCGACTGGCTTCAGCAACTGCGACTTCGCCATCGATCTCGGAGTACAGAGTTCATCGCATAACGGCCTGTACCCCAATGCCACCGTCTGGGTCGGAGCCGGCTATGCGGCCAATGCATCGGGCACGACCTATTCCTTCCCCGCCGTTGCCATCGCCGGTCAGCTCAACGGCAAATACGCCCTCTTCGTCCTCGGCGTCGATTCCACGCAACCCTGGGCGATCTACCTGTTGCAGTCGAATTGAACCGGAAGACAGCCCGATTTTCCGCAGCATCGCCGCTACCCTCTGCGCATGAGGCTTCTCTGTGCGGATTCACCAACAGTTAATGGCTACCGCGTTGAAATCGGGTCCGTTCAACGGTTACTAGCTGTAGATGGAACCACATGATGGCGTGGCGCAGAAGCCGGGCCACTGTAGTGTGCGCCTCGTGCGTGGTTCCATCGCGCGTTGTATAAACAGCCGCATGGATTCATGGAGATTGATACGGCCAATCTCTGCTCTTGGCAGCAAGTCAACCTTAAACCGCAGCAGATTTCAACCCAGCATAGGAGATACCCAATGATGAATCGGTTGTGCAATATTCTGGCTACGTCTATGCTCATTGCAAGCCTTTCCGCGGCTGTAAGCGCGCAGTCGATTACGACCACCATCCCCCTTCCTAACGGCGCCCTAGGGATTGCAGTGAATCCTCTGGCGAACAGGATTTATGCGGTTACTCCCACCCCCGGCGCAACGACAAGCGATCTTGCCGTCATCGATGGAAGTTCGGATACCCTGCTCACGAATATCGCGGTCCCCGCGGGCGCGCAGTTTGTAACCGCCGACTACTTCACGGATCGTGTTTTCGTGACCGGTTGCAACTACAGCGCCACGCCGGTTCCCTGCACGGTAACAGCTATAAATGGCAATACAAATACGATTATCAGCACCCTGCTGGTCACCACGACACCGGGTTTTGGCATGGCAGGCATTGTTGCGAATCCACTTGATGGGCTTGTTTACGTGGCCAACGCGAATGACAACGTGATCGACATCATCAGTGCCAGCAAAAATGCCTTGGTTGGAACCATCAGCCTGAATGGTAATTCGCCCGCCGCGATCGCCATCAATCCGATTCTGAATCGGCTGTACGTTCCCTATGGCAGCAATCAGACCGCAATTGTGGATGCCTGCAGTAAGCAGATTCTGAGCACCACCACCTTCGGCTCCTCTACAGTCTGGGCTGCAGTGAACTATCTTAACGGCTACGTTTACGTAACCGACGATGAGCTTGGTCCGTCGATGACGGGTGTGTTCAGCGCAAATGGCGATGTGCTCGCATCCATCACTGTAGGCGATACTCCGCTCGGTGTAGATGTTGACCCCTTCACAAACTTGGTCTTTGTGGTAAGCACCGGAGAAAACAATGTTTCCGTAATTGATGGTGCCACGAACACCATCAAAGCCACGGTCAGTGGCGTTCCAGGATTGTATGTCGCGGTAAATGTCGCTACAGAAAAGGTATATGTGGCCGGCACAAATGGCGTAACGGTTATCTCCGAGTAATTGCCGAATTTCGCTGTCATCCTGAGCGAGGTCCGCCGTGGTCCGCCGCGGCGGAGATTTGCGCCATCCTCGGAGTGTGGGTGCCCCAGGTCTCGTCCGCCACGGCGGATGAGACCTGGGAAACCTGCAGTTCCAGGATCTTCGCCAGTAGGTCTCTTACTCCTCCGCAGGATGGCCTGCATATTGCCTCCGCAATAGCCAGAGCAGGATTCCAGCGCACGCCCAGCAGGTTCCCGCAATGCGTGCCAGCAGTCCAAGGTTGGCCCACAACAGAAAACACGTCACAAATCCGCCTAGTGAAAGCAGCATGGGAAACCACTGGGCCCATCGGCCATGCCGCCAGCCTCGGAGAATGGATGCGACATTGACGCCCATAAATGCCAGCAGCGCACCGTAGTTGAGCAACTCCGTGCCAAGCTGATAGCTGAAAACCAGCGCGCCGCCCAGGCAGATCGCGCCAATCAAAAGCACGTTATTGCGCGGGATATGGTTCCTGCGGTCCACCGCGGCAAAGAAACGGCGTGGCAGTGCGCCATCCTGGCCCATGGCGTAAAGCAACCGTGCTGCGCCAAGCTGCGAGGCCATTCCCGATCCGATATTGGCTAGGAGCAGCGCGCTGTTGACGATGAGAAAGAGGATGGGCCCGCCCATTCGGCCTGACGCATAAACATAGGCCGTGTCGAGATCGGGAAACGCCAGTCCCCGCGGCCACACAAGCTGCGCCGCATACACTTCCATGCTGGCCAAAATGCCGGTGATGAAGCACGTCAACACGATGGCGCGCGGCACGCTGCGCGCCGGATCCTTGGCTTCATCGGTAAGCGTCGAGATGCCATCGAATCCGATATAGGTAAGCACTGCAATGGACGTGCCGCGCAAAAGGCCGGAAGTATCGAACGTGGCGCGATCATAGAATGGAGCCAAGAAAAACGCCACTCCGGGGTGTTTGAGTGCGAGAAGCCAGCGAACCGCTTGAATCAGCACGAGCACGATGACAAGCCCAAGCGCGGCAGCCATTCCTGCGTTGATGCGAGCCGAAGTCTCCACGCCGTTGCAATTCAGAAGGGTGAAGAAAATCGCGAAGAAGATGGCCAAAACAACGTACGGCACACCGGGCAGAAAGTTCATGACCGCGCGGCTGCACCAGATGGTGCATATCAGTGGATTCAGGATGTAGTCCATCACCAGACACCATCCTGTGATGTACCCAAGGCTGGGATGAATCTCCTTGCCGACGTAGAGAAACGCCGAACCGCCATGCGGATAAGCACGGGCCATGCGTCCGTAGCTGATCGACGTGAAGAGCATGGCCACCATGGCCAAGAGTATTGCCGTCACCACATGACCGTGCGCTTCTTTGTAGATCACGCCAAAGCTCGGCATGGGCGCCGTAGGTTGGATCAGGATGATTCCATACAGCACCAAGTCCCAAAAGCGGAGGCTGCGCTTGAGGCCCGAGACTTCAGCGTTGGTGCTGGTAGCCGCCATGAATCTCCTCAGTGAGCCGCGGCAGCAGTTTTAGGTGTCAGGGTCACGGGCTGCACATTCCAGCTCTCAATTTTCACCGTAAGTGCATCCGTAACGTCGTCTGGAATTTCCGCTGCTAACGTCGTGTCTTCACCGGGCGTCAACTCGATCCAGTTGTCTGACCAGAGCACCGGGGCAACCAGTTCTCCTGAAGCTGTCTGCACTTCGCCATGGATTTGGAATGCCAACTCCTTCGAAGTGTTTTCGAGATGTACGCGGATCTCTCTACCATGTGGTTTTTCGGCGATCTCGGCGCTCGACTGGAGCTCGGCGAGAGGCAGGTGGGTAAGCGCAGAAAGATCTTCGTAACGAAGTGGGGGAGTGTTCGTGTATTGTGTTGCCTCCCAGTCGAAGCTCGTGAGCGTGCCGGGCACCCAATAGAAGTTACGGCTAATCCGCCGTCCCGCGGCATCGGAGAGCATAAGGTCAATGAAGAAGATGCGCTCAGGGCCGATGTACAGGCTGTCCGGAAGCGTTAGCACGCGAATTGAGCTATCACTGCTCGCATTTACGGTCGCTTCGGCACTATACAGCGGCCTCCATCCAAGACCATGCACATCAACCTTCACATGCAATCCTTCCGCGGCATGATACGTGCTGTTGACTACCACGACCGATCTGTCGTCATAGGCGTACTGAACGTGCAGGGGCTCGCAGGCCTTCTTTGTTCCGTAATAGCCCGCGCCGGGATCAAGGTAATAATCGTACAAGTGCCAAATCATCGACGGCCAGGCGTTGTTGAGCATCCACTGAATGATGCCCGTCGAGACGTATTTGTTCTTGCTGTATGCCTCAAACATCGCGCGTTCGGAATCGTACTCCATGGTCTCGGCCATGCGCTCGTACTCAGCGGCCGAGTGTGGCGCAGAATAAATGGCAGCCATGGCATCGTCGAAGACCTTGAGGTTGGTGAACTTGCCGCCTCCGTTGTGGAAGCTCCAGTCAGCGGTCGGCGGCCAAGCGTCGGGGTCGGTCAAGAATTTTTTCCGGCTGGCCAAGGATGGAATTGCAGGCCCGGGGCTGGTCTCCGTATTGAATCCGAAGCCACCGCCGTAATGTTGATCCACGCTCCAGTAGCTCGGCTCGACATAATCGTACGGGCCGCTCATCTTCACGCCGCTCAATCCTGAGTTGATCGTGACTGTGGACGATGCCGAGGCAAGAATCGGATTCGGCCAATGCATCTCCGCTTCAACCTTCAGATAAGCGCTTTCTACATTGGCGGGCGGCGCGTTGTCGCTTCCGTTCAGCCAAACGAGAAGGCTTGCGTGATGACGCAGGCGCAAGAGTTGTGCGCGCAAAGAGGCTGTTGCGATTGTCAGATCTTCTGCCGTCCACGAACTCCAATGCTCCCAATGGTCGCAGCAACACCAGCCGAGCATCACGAGAATCCCTTGCTCGTCGGCCAAATGGAAGAATTCCTCCGTCTCCAGCTTCCCTTCCAGGCGAATGGTGTTGAGGTGCATATCGCGCACCATGCGGAATTGATCCTGCAGGCGGCGCTCGTTTGTACGCAAGAGCATATCTTGGGACCACCCTGCGCCGCGAATGAGCAATGGCTTGCCGTTGATGCGGAACAGCCGTGCGCCCGTCACGGTAAGTTCCGAGGTCATCTCGCGGAAGCCGAACTCCACGTCTTGCTCATCGGCCGTTCCGTCATGACCGACGAATTTCATATCGAGATGCTCCAGATGCGGCTCGCCCATCTGGTACGGCCACCATGGCATGGGATTGCGGATGTGCAACTGTGGAAACTGCTCCGGTGTGAAAATCACCTCGCGGTCTTCGTTGGGTGCGAGCTCCACAGGCTCTTCAAAGTGCACACCTGCCGCAGTACCCTGCACGACGCCCCGGACGGAGTGCGCTGTCGCATTGCGCAGCTCTGCATAGACCGTCAAATCGGCTGCCGAGAGCGATTCGTCCGTAAAGTGCGTAACCGCCAGCGGCGAACGCAGTGTGACGGGACCCGTTTGCACAAGGTCTACATTTCCCCACAGCCCCATGTCCTTGTCCGGAGGACATGGATTCCAATCAACCCAGTTGATGCCGAGATTTTTCTCGCTGGGTGCAAAGGTCTCCACGGCGAGCACATTCGTCTCGCCAGACTTCACGAAGTCGGTCACATCGAAGTCGTATGTGCGGTATGCGCCTGCGACTGTGGTTTCGTCCGCAATGCGTTGCCCATTTACCCAAATGTCGCCGCGATAATTGATGCCTCCGAAGTGAAGCCAAAGACGCTGATCATGTGAAGCATCTGCGGAGGCTTTGAATTCCGTGCGATACCACCATCCGCACCGATAGGGGCTGTCCCCGGGCATGGGGAGGTTGGAGAAGTTAGCCCCGATGGGATAGCTTACACCTGGAACATTGCGCAGATTCATCCCGAAGTAGGGGTCGGGATACACATTGTCCGCTGTCTGCGCGGCGAAGACGGTGCTGGGCACGCTGGTCTTCAACCAATCCCGAGTTGCGAATCCGGGGGCAGAGATCGTGGCACCATCGGCCTTCGCGACACAGGCCGACTGCAAACGCCAGCCATCGCGCAAAGGAGTGACCGTTGCCGCGCTGGCCGCAAAGGGCACTGCAAACAATGCCAATAAGATGCCTTTTGTGAGAACCATGGCTATCACCGTCCTAGGATTGCTGCCCGGCAGGCAATTGAAGAAGCGCCGGTTCAAACGTTTGAAGTGTGCACATCTTCGCTTACAATACCGCCCCTGTCAAGCGCTCTCGGCGCTTGCGCTGCCGACCGGCGTTTGCCGGGGCTTCCGCAGTGGACATCCGAGCAACCAGCTCTGGATCGGTGAGATGCAGGCGCGGTTTTTCTTCTTTGCCGGGTCCGCGCTTGATGGCCTGCACGACGCGCTGCGCAGCTTCAAGGCCCATCTCTTTCAGCGGTTGGCGGATGGTGGTCACTGCAGGTGTGGCGATTTCGGCCGGGAGAACGTCATCGAAGCCCATTACCGAGCAATCCCCTGGGATGCTTAAGCCGGCTTCGCTCAATCCTCGCACCACGCCGAGAGCGGTAAGATCGTCGAACGCCAGCACCGCCGTGAAGGGAGCTCCCGACGCAAGCATCTGGTGCGCAATCCGCCGGGCGCTCTCGAAGCCGGAGGCAGGATTGACTTGCCCGGGAAGCTCGATGATCAGGCGCGGGTCGAGTTCCAGTCCCGCCTGCGCAGCCGTCTGACGAATGCCCGCCCAACGCGGCTCGCTGTCGCACATCTCCTGCGGACCGCGAATCACAGAGATCTGTTTATGGCCAAGATCGAGGAGATGGCGCATCGCGAGAGCGCCGCCCGCTTGGTTGTCGACCAGAATCGAGCTGATGCCGCGCGCGGTCAGATCGCGGCCCACGATCAGGATTGGTACGTGGTTTTTCTTGATGTCCGCAAGCAGGTTTGTCTCCTCGAATACCCAGCTCGCAATCACGATGACCCCTTCGACGCGCCGCTCCAAAACGATGTGGAGGTAGCTATCGAATAGCTTTCGCTGCGTCTGTGCATCCATCACCAGTGGAAGATAGCCGGAATCGAGCAGGCTTTCCTGAATGCCGCGCATGATGGGAATGCAATAGGGATCGGAGAGATCGAAGGCAAGAATGCCGATGGTCTGCGTGCTGCGGCGGCGCAGCGACCGCGCATAGGCATCAGGGTGATAGCCGAGCTTCTGCGCGATCGTACGGATATGCTCGCGCGTAGTAGCCGCCACGTTTTGCGAGAGCGGAGCTTCACTGAGCACAATGGAAACCGTCGACACGGAGAATCCGCTGGCGCGGGCTATGTCGAGCAAGGTGACGTGACCGGATTTACGTTGACTCACTTTTCGTCCTCCGACGAAGCCTACCATGCGGCCCGCACGGGTGAAAGACGCGCCGTTATCCAGCCAAAGCGATTCTCTGCTGCGCTCCGGCCCGGGAACTCTCGGCTCGGAAGCAGGCCTGCCAAAATTTGTTCTTGACAGTTTTCCCGGTCCGGCCTATATTCAGGCAATCATCGATTCAAACGTTTGAAAATTAGATTTGAAACGTTTGAATAAGTATACCTGGAGGCCCGGCATGAGCATCAAAAAAATTTATGCCCCGCATTTCCTGCACAGCTTCCTCGCCTTTGCACTTCTCCTATCCCTTTGCGAAACCGTGCTGGCCCAAGCCGGCCGCGGCGGTATCAGCGGCACCGTCACAGATGCGTCGGGGGCCATTGTGCCGGGAGCGGCGGTAGTGCTGGTGAATCGCGCCACCGGCCTGACAGAGCACACAGTCACTACCGCGGCCGGACAGTACACGTTCGTGTCGCTCAATCCCGGTTCCTATCGAGTAACGGCAAGTGGAGCCGGATTCGAAACGGTCGCCCGGGATAGCGTCGCGGTGACCGTAGATCAGGTGACAGAACTGAATATTGTGTTACGCGTAGGCGCGCGAACCGAGGTGGTCAACGTCACCGAGTCCACGGACCTGGCCGAGACAAGCAATTCCACGGTGGGGCAACTCATCACGTCGGAGACGATGGACCGCGTTCCGTTGCTCACGCGCGATGTCTTTGATCTTGTGCAGTTAAGCCCCGGCGTCACACCCGCCAATGGTGCGCCGAACTCGTCCAGTTCCTACGCCATTGAGAATATTTCGAGCGGACGCCCGAACGTTGATGTTTCTTCGTATACGATCAACGGCGCGATCGTAGGATCGGTATATTACATGGTGGATGGCAGCCCGCTGGGTGTCGCCGAAAATAACAATGCTGCCATTATTCCCGCGCTCGATATCCCGGAAGATGGCGTGGACGAAATGCGCGTGGAGACGCAGAACACGCCTGCCTCCTATCAGAGTGGCGGGGCAGGCGTCATTAGCCTTGCGACCAAGTCGGGCGCAAATAATTTTCACGGCGATCTCTTCGGCGTCTTCCGCCCTGACGTTCTGGCTGCCAACGAATACTTCAATAAGCAGAGCCAGATCGGCCTTGGAGAAGCCAATACTCCTCCCTCTTTTTATCGATATCAGGAAGGCGCTGCGATCGGAGGCCGTATCCGGCGCGATAAACTCTTCTTCTTTGCCGATTACGAAGCCACGCAACAGGAACTTTACGACGGCTCGAACTACTTCACTGTGCCCACAACCGCAGAGCGCACGGGTGATTTTTCGGCGATGAGCTTCACGATCTACGATCCCACGCAGCCTGATGTGGGGGGACTGCGTCAGCCATTCTTGAATAACAAAATAGCGAATCCCAATCCGATTGCAGAGAAGTTTCTTTCGGAGCTTCCTAAGTGTAACTATCCGCACCCGAACACGTGTGACTCGGCAACGACGGACATGGTCCCCAACTTTTTCCTGCCGGGGCTCGATCCCACCACCGCTCAACGTTTTGATATCCGCGTAGATTGGACGCAGAGCGAAAAACAGCATGTCTTCAGCCGCTTCTCTTTCGACCGTCTCTTCAATTCGACCTTCAATGCTTTCAACAACGAATGGGATCCAAACTACGCACAGAACGTGACCAACGGGCGCAACATCCTGCTTGCCGATGATCTTACCCTGAATCCCACCACGGTTCTGCAGTTGCGCTATTCGTTCACCCGCCACTACGAGAATCAGGGCGGCGATCCCGCACAGGTTGGCTACGACATCACCACGTTGGGATTCCCCTCTTCCCTCGCCGCGCAGCAGGTTTATAAGCTTCTCCCCTTTGTTTTCTTCAACGATTACACCTACAACGGAAGCATTTCGAGTGTGGGCGGCACCGCAGACTTTAACACCTTCCTCTACGCCAGCGAAAACAGTGATGCCAACGCGACTATCACGAAGTCATGGGGCCAGCACGAGATCTCGACCGGTTTTGAATACATGAAGCGCCTCTTGAACGTAGGCCAGCCCGCGGCGCCTGCCGGAGAGTATTCTTTTGACATTTCCGCGACCGATCAATCGACCGCGAACGGCGGAGGCGGAAGCGACTTCGCCTCCTTCCTCGCCGGAATGGGCACTGCGCCGGGAACCGAGGAGAATGACGGCTACCCGAACTTCTCCAAGGACCTGTTCGCTGCCGAGGCTAGTCCGTACTATGCGGTTTTTGTCGAAGACACTTACCGCCCCAGCAAAAATCTCACCATCACGGCGGGCCTGCGCTGGGATATCTTCGGCGGAAAGACCGAGCGTCATAATCGTCTGGAGTATTTTGACCCCACGGCAACGAACGCGGTTAATAGCGTCTCGTATACCGGCGCAGAAGTCTACGTCAACAACGGCAACCGATCGCCGTTTGCCACCAATCTCACCAACATCGGCCCTCGGCTGGGTCTCTCCTGGCAACCGGTGAGTCACATGGTGGTTCGCGGCGGGGGTGGCTTCTACTTTGGTCCTAGCGCGCACATGGTGTCTGGCGTTGGCTCGGACAGTGACGGCTTCGCGGCGAACACCGAGTGGAACGCCACCTGTTATAACGCCGATAGCAATACCGTATACAACGGTACTGCGACATGCGTGGGCGCTGCCACAGGCAGCCCGGCCGCGAGTACGACGGGGATCTATTCCCTTAGTAATCCCTTTCCCAATGGTGTTGTGCAGACGCTCACCAACCCCACAGGCCTGGGAAATAACTTGGGTATTACGCTGGCTACTATGCTGCGCTCGCAGCGCACGCCCACCACCTACAACTTCAACTTCGGAGTGGAGTACGAACTTCCCCATGCCACGGTATTGAGCCTGGGTTACGTGGGCAGCCGCGGCTTGTTCCTTCCATTCTTTACGGCCGATCTGAACCAGCTCGATCTGCAAACGATCGCAAAATACACCGATTCTCTATGCGTTAATACCTCCGACCCGAACTGCGTGATGGTGCCTAACCAGTGGGCCGCGATCCAGCCAGCCACCAACGCCAATTATGGAGCCGCGACTGTGCCCTTGTGGGTTGCTGTCCAGGAGTTCCCTCAATTTGGCAGCGGCAATTACGGCACCGGAAATGGCGTCGTCGTGCACGGCTATCCGGGCGGCGATTCAGAGTACAGCTCACTGCAAACCAAGCTGCAGAAACGCCTGACGCAGCATTTCACAGCGCTGGCCAGCTTCACCTGGGCCAAGTTGATGACGGACGACGGCAATCCTCCGCTCGACTTCGTCGGTTCTCACCTGGGAATACCACAGGATTGGAAGAACCTGAACTTTGAACACTCCGTCAGCCCCCAAGACATCAGATACCAGTTCACCGGCGATGTCTCTTACGATCTTCCTATCGGAAAAGGGCGCGCCCTTAACATGACTGGCCTCGGCAACGCGGTACTAGGCGGATGGACGACAAACGCCATGTTCTATGCAAGCACGGGCATTCCGATCGCTTCACCGCAGGTGGGTGCGCCGATCTCGTATTTCGACCAGCGAGCCAATCAAATCTGCGACCCGATGAAGGGTTCTCCGCGCAATGCAACAGAGTGGTTCAACTTCAATTGCTTTGCTGCCCCATCCAGCCCCTATGTGGCGGGCAATACTCCGGCCTATTTGGATCATGTTCGTACCATGGGTGCGAATGATTTGGATATCTCGTTGTACAAACAGTTCTCTTTGCGTGAATCGAAGGATCTTCGATTCGACATCTCGTGCTACAACATCGCGAATCGCCCGCAGCTTGGCATGCCGAGTGTTCCCACGATTACCGAGTACAACGAAGGCACGACAGCAGCGAGCGTTGGCGACACAATCAATGCGCCACGCCAACTTCAGTTCGGAGCACGATTTACCTTCTAACGATAGACCTTTATCGACAGCGCCGAGAAGAAAGTTACGGAGAAAGCTCCTAATCGTGATCGTCGGAGATTGATAAGGCTGGGCGCAAAGCCGAACTTCACGCCTTAGAACCCGGCGGCGCAGTTCGTGACAGATCACCGGATCTCATCAAGACAAAATAACGCGCAACGATTACCTGCGAGGTAATTGCTGCGGCTCGCAATCGATTCGATACTAGCTCAGTAGTCAAGCAGGATTGCCTGCGAAGCTAGATCACAAAGGAGAAGCACATGCCGAACTATCCAGTTCATACGATCGCTTCGGCGCCCGAAGGTTCGAAGCCGGCGCTCGAACAGCTACAGAAGGCGTTTGGGATTGTACCCAACATCATCGGCGCCATTGCGAATTCATCGAAACTCATCAACTCCCTCATCGGCCTGTTTCAGCAGGTCCATAGCCCCGGTCTCACCGAGCCGGGGAATCAGATCGTTCTGTTAACAGACGCAGTTGCGAACTCTAGCACGTATGCGGTGGCATTCCATACCGCGCTGGCTCTCCAACAGGGAATCAGTTCTGAAGAAACAACCGCAATTCGTGAGCGGCGCTTACCCATGGACAAGCGATTTGCTGCGCTTTCCAAGCTGGCAAAGGCGCTTATTGAGAAGCGCGGACACTTGAGCGTTCAGGAGCTCGATTTGTTCATCGCTGCCGGCTTCACGAAGGAACAGGTCCTGGAGGTCATTGCTATAGTGGCAGCCTCGACGATCACCAACTACGCTGGAACCCTTACCAATCCACCGCTGGAAGACTCCTTCCGGCAGCACGCCTGGCAAGGGTGACAGGGCTAAAAGAGAACCTTCAGAGAGAGCTGCACGCGCCGGGGAAAGTTTTGCTCGGTCGAGCCAATGGTTCCGTAACCGGACCATGCGCCGGGCTGGTTCGGGTTCGCTACGCTCGTGACGCGCGTGATTGGTGTGTTCGGGCCGCTGGTCGAGGGCGCTGCAAAGATGGGTGTATTGGTCACGTTGAATGATTCCGCCTTGAATTGCAGCGTATACTTTTCGGCGATGGCGAACTTCTTCTCGAAGCCGAGCGCCGTTTGCTGCGCCCAGGGGTCGCGAACTGTTGCGATCAGCGATTTCGCGGTCAGCGCCGTGTACGGGGGATCGGTGGTCCAGCAGGATGCTTGGGAGTTGTTGATCCAGCTCGACCAACTTCTTTTTGCGGGGAGGATGTCATAGGTACCGCAGGTGAAAATATTGCTGTTGGGGTAGCCCACCGGCTCGCCTCCATCGTTGGTGAATATCCACTCGAGTTGCCAGCCGCCGATCGCCTCGTTCACCATGCGGCCTGCATGGGGGGCGATCCAAGCGCCTCGACCGACAGGCAAGCCATAAAGACCGCTGAAGGCCAAGTCCCAGGGCCGATCCGTCGAGTAAATCTGATAGCTGGGATTGGGGTCTACCAAGCCGACGCCGCTATCGTTCAAGTAACCCGTGGCCGCCATGGTCTTTGACCAGGTAAACGCGCCGATAAAGCTGAGGCCGTTGCTCAGCATACTGCTGCCACTAAAGCGTTTTTCAGCTTTCACCTGCAGTCCGTTGTAGTTATCGTAGCCGGTGGCAAGATCGGTAATCGTCAGGCTGCCGTTGTACTGCGGATAAGGCACCATCAGATAACCCGCCTGGATGGTGGGGTTCTCACCAAGAGCGAGTGTGTTGGGAATCACGCCGTAGAACGGGTTGGTGACGAGTTGCGTGAGATAGCCCGGGGTGGTGTGGCCCTGCGCAAATTCTGCGGGGGTAAGGCCGTCGAGTTGCTTGGAGGCGACCATATCGGTGGCATGAACTCCCAGGTAAGCGATGTCGAGAATGATCTGTGCCGGCAAACCGATCTGCAGCCCGGCCGTGTAGTCCCACACCAGCGGGAGCTTGCGGCTGCGCTGATCCATACTGACGCTTGAGCCGACCAGGCTTTCCAATCCCTGCGATGCACCCGGCGGAGCAGCGTAGCCGTTGGGAAAAGGGACGCCGTTGTAAAAGCCGAGCGAAGGATGCAGGCCGCCGTCGGGCGAGTCGTTGTAATTTGTGGTCTGGTTCCAGGGAGCATTACTTCCCAGCTCTGTGCCGGGAGCGGTGCTCCAAGTAACGCCGCCGCGGAGCACCAGGTTATTCGAGATGCCATAGACAAAGCCCACCTTCGGCATGACGCGCCCGAAGGTATTTTGATAAGCAGAAAGACCGCCACTCGAGAACTGTGGGCCACCCACGATGGGGTTCGCCATTGCGGCGCCGTTCGGCAGTTGGTTGCCGGTGGGAAACGTGATCTGGCTCGTGATGGGATTCGTGCAGGTAAGACACATACCTGCCAGAAGATAGTTGTTCCGGTCACGAGGCGATGTTTCGGTCTCCCATCTGAGGCCCAGGTTGAGGGTTAAATTGTTCTTTACCTTCCAATCGTCCTGAAGGAAAGCGGCATAGTAATTGTAGGACTCATATGTGTTTAATTCGTCCTGGACGCTGCCCGACGCGGGATATCCCAAGAGCAAATCGGCAATGATGGAGCCATCTTTCTCGGCCTGGTTGGGATTCTTCTGGGTAAAGCCGGTGCTAAAGCTGAAGACGCCGTTCGGACGACCGATGCCGTCGACTGCATCGTGGAAAAGCATGAACTCCGCACCGTAGTGGAAGTTGTGTTTTCCGAGGACCTGGTAAATGGAAGGACCAAGATCGTAGGTCTCGTACATCACGGGATTGCCTTCGTCGCCGATCAAATCGGGGTAGTTGTCACCCAAGTTGATCCCGGGCGCCCATTGTCGTGAAGTGGTGGGAATCGCGGGCATCGTGAGGCCCAGGTCCGCGGGGGTCAATTTATCGATGCCCGCCGCGACTGTGCCGGAGGGATCGAGCGCATACATGCGATTGAAGGAGGCGCGAATATCGCCGGCGCGATTTGCATTGAAGCTGTGCGTCAGGTCCAGCACCTGAGTCACGCTGGAGCGGTAACTATCGGTGCCGCCGAGGGCGCCCGCGCCGGGAATGCCGTTGGAGTTGCGCGTGGTAAGTCCTGACCACCAGGCAAAAATTCCATAGAGGCGCGTATCGTCGTTGAAGTCATAGTCCACGCGGGCCATGGGCATGTTATATGCATATGGATTGCTAAGACTGTAGACATAGTTATTGACATATCCGCTCCGGTTTGGAGCCGGGAACAAGTCCATCATCTTCAAACCAATGGCGCTGACGCGGCCGGCGGGGATGGTGTCGTTTGAGAAGAGGGATCGCGTGTAGGTATTGCATCCGCCGCTGGCGGTGGGCGCCGAACAAGTTGTGGTTTCCGGATCGTAGATTCCCACCTTACCGACGGCTGCCAGATAATCAGTCAAATCGACGCTTCCGCTGGCGCCCGGATACATGTCAGAAGTGGGAACAGAGGTGACGATTCCGTTGGGCAATACTTCCCGCCAACCTTCAAAGCTGAAGAAGAAATATGCATTCCTCTTGAGAAATGGACCGCCGATCGTGCCTCCGAATTGATGCTGGTTGTGGTACTCCTTGGGCGAACCCTCCTGGTCCAGCTCATAGCTGTTGGCCTCCATGATGGAGTTTTCCCAGAAATCGTAAAGCGTGCCATGGAATGCCGGAGTGCCGCTCTTGAGGATGATATTCATGATGCCGGCGCCGGCGCGTCCATACTGCGCGTCAAAAGTCGTGGTCATCACCTTGAACTCCTGGACCGCATCGACGCTGGGAGATATATTCCAGGTGCCGGCTGAACCTCCGCCCTGCTCAGTGATGGGCGCGCCATTCAACAGAAATTGGTTGTAGGTTCCGGGCTGCCCGTTAACGGAGTAGGCATTCGATTCATCCCATCCGCGCGTGCCCGAGTTGCTGGTGGCCCCGAACGTGGTAGTGGTAAAGCGCAGGCCGGGGGTGAGCGGCATAAGCATGTAAACCTGCCGGCCGTTCAGCGGAAGGTTCTGCACCTTTTCGGGATCCATCACGGTCCCACCCGATGCATCGATGGTGTCGATGCCGACCTGACCCGCTTGAACGGTGACCGATTCGGACGTAGAGCCGACCCGCAGCGTGAGGTTGAGATTTACTTTGCCGGCAACGTCAATCATCACGTTTTGCTGGATTTCCTTTGTAAAACCAGCCGCTTCCACAGTGACCGTGTAGGTTCCGGGCTGCACCAAGGGAAGAATGTAATCGCCGTCCGTGCCCGTCCTGGTCGTGTAGGTCTGCTGGGGGCCTACCGCTGTAATGGTTGCGCTTGGCACGGCTGCTCTGCTCGCATCGAGCACCTGGCCGAAGATCGTGCCGCGATATTCCTGCGCAACACCAGACGTTACAGGCATTGTGAGAATGAGAAAACAGAGCAAGAACAAGCAGTGGTGGCGCAGGCGCAAAAGAGCAGCCGGCATAGGGGCTAGACAAGTCATGTATTCCTCCCTGAGTCATTGCGCAACCATGAGCGCCCGCGAAGTGAGCGCTCCCTCGGCGTAGCGCCCGGAGATGCGAGCTGCATTCGCGGTCTGGCTTGCGTCTCTGCTGAGAGAAATGGAGCTTCTGAGATTCTGTATGTTAAAAGTTGGTGAACGAGAGCATTACAGCAGCTTACGCACGGCGCTCTCTTCGCCGTCAAGCGTTACATCGCCGCTCAATGGAGCCGTGAAGAAGAGCCTGACGATGCCCACATCCAGCCGTTGTGCACCGGCAACGGTGATTTCCTTGGCGCTGGCGTGTTGCGGCGCTCCCACAACCGGCTCTAGCGAAGACCGGAGCGATTCCTGCGCAGCGCGAAGGTCTGTTTTCTCTGCTTCGATAAGGCTGTCGAGCGCGTGCGCGCAGGAACAATTTGCGAGCGCGGTGCGGCGCTTCTCCAACTCCTCAAGAACATAGACGCGGCCGAGAATTTCCTTGGAGAGCTTGACGGTGCTGTTCACAAACTGCGAACGCTCTCCCGGATCCGGGAAGCGCTCGTCCAGCCATTTTTTCGCGAGTGGAGGTGCGCCATCCGGCTCGTTCACGCGTCGCGGAAGAAAATCGGGAACTGCGTTCGAGTCTCCGTACTCGTACACATTCAGCACGATTCTGGGATAGGAAGCGAATGCCATCTCAAACTCTTGCTTACGCGCAGGCGTAGGCACTTCGGCCCTAACGATGACGGAGTCTCCACGGCGGGTGACAGTAGCTTCCCATCCGGTATCGCCGTTCAGGTTATGTAGAATCTGCCATCCCTGAACTTCGAGCAGGTCAACGGAACTGCTCGCCTGAATTGCGGGAGCTCTTGGGCGGGTCTGCGCAATGGCAGTCAATGGGGCATTTGCAATCGGCTGGTCATCTTCTTCAATTGTTACGTTCTCCGCATCCTCAAAAAGCAGGTCCAGTCTCACAGATTGATAGGTATCCTTGCGCAAGGTGAGGCGCGCGTTGCGAATGGCGCCGCTGGATGTGGAAGTGTCGATCGTCCACAGTGCAGGCAGCTTTGTTACCGTATCGCGATAATTAGCCAGAGAAGCATGCCATGCCCGGAAAGTAGTCGCCGCGAGGGGATTGCCCGCAGCCCAGGGCGTTTCGTTCAGCGAAATTTTGACCTGTTGGCATGTCGGGGAATCCTCTACCAAGGTCTTTTCGGCGCTTCCGCCGTGCCCGCACCTGACTCCGTTCGCGACGATATCAAAGCCGCCGGGCGCGCCGAACTGGCGCTCGTTGATTACAGCGCGATTGAGAAGCTCGCTCGCGCTAGCACTCGGGGCTGTAAAGGGCCCGAGAATGGCAAAGATGACAACGACGCTTGCACCGAGAATGGAGCCGACCGGCACCCAAGGGAACGCGGACTTCTTCCAGTTAAAAAGCGATTTCGTGCTCCGTTCGCGAGGCAGACAGAGCAGTCCGTGCTCAGATGCCTGCTCGATAGCACCAAAAATCTTGTACACTTGCTGGGATTCGTACTGGCATCGCGCGCATGACTGCAGATGGCTGGCAGCTTCCCGCCGGAAATCATCGCAGCAATCCCCGGTCGCCAGCAGGATGAAAGCTTCCTCCGTAAGATGCCTGTCAGTCATCACAATCTTCCCGCCTCGGCTTCAACCCGGATCGCTGCAATCACTCTCCGCGTTATCCTTATCGCTGCCCGGTAATCTAAATCGAGCGCCTTGGAAATCTGGACGAACGAATACCCACGCGCGCACATCATCACGCAATCGCGTTCTAACGGAGGGAGATTGCCGAGCGCCTGAACCACAAGTTGGAGCAGCCGTGTCTGCTCTTCCTCTTTTTCCGCCTCAATCATAACGTCCACTACGGAGCGGGCTGGATCAGAAAGATTGAAGGTGCCGGAATCGTCCTTGCCTAGTCGGCTATCGGACGCAAGAGAAATATGAAGGTCAGGCCTGGTTTTGCGAAACTGCCCGAACAAGGCATTTCGCATAACGGTGTTCGTCCAGGCCACGAGAAACTCAAAGCGTCTGCCAAGCCTCGACGCCCTCCAGAGCTGAAGGCAGGCTTCCTGCGCAATGTCTTCTGCGTCTTCATGATGCCCGGTAATGCTGCGGGCGCGGCGATAGAGTCCTTTCACAAAGCTTTCAGTAAAGAATGATTCTTCTTCGAGAGATTGCCTATCAACACTTGGAGACCTAAGTGTGTGACTGTCAGGAAGAACGTCGGACAACGCATTTTCTCCGCAAAAGACTCGTCCAGTTCGCGACAACCGGCGCGCAGCCGAGGGTGCAGCCGTATTGCAGTATGAGATCGGTTGGGGGCACAGGCTGACAACGGCAACGAATGCTCAGTTGCAAGCGACTTCTATTTGCCCACCGCATCCCTGTTCAACTCTACACCGCTTTTATTGCGGGATGATGTACCTGCATTTGAGGCCGCTTGAAGTCGCTTCGAAATGATAAACCGCATTCAGACCCGCAGGCACAGGTTACGGTGCTGCGAATGATGGCGCCAGTGCTCCGGGCCTGCACAGCACGATACGGCCGACGCTATTTCTTCAGTTGCCGGCGCGACTTACTCGATCACATGATCGTTCTGAATGAAAAGCATCCGAAACGTCTTATGAACGAGTACATTCGTTATTGCCACGATAACCGAACAAATCTAGAACTGGGCAAGCAAGTTCCAGACGATTTCGACTCCAACTTTCAGAGGGATTCTGCTCTCGTCTTCGAATTGGAGCAAAATTTCGAAAGTGACTATACAGTTTGGCCCGGGTTCCGTTCACTTTTGTAAGCTGCTAGAGAGTAATCAGCTTTACTCATGGTGGAGGCGGCGGGAGTCGAACCCGTCATCAGCACTGAAAACACTCAAGTTACTGAAACTGAGAATGCCCGAAAATCGCTGAATTCCACGATTGCCAGCTTTGCGTACAAATCGCGTACAAAGAATTCCAGGAATTCCCAGAACTGCGGCAGATGCATCTTCCGGACCGTCTTAGCGGACGGTCTGAAGTATTCTCTGTTCTTTATACATCAGACTGATCCTGAAATGGCCGCGAGTCGGGACTCTCACCTGTGCTTCCCGGCAATTCGCTTAACTTGATCGATCACGTCCCGCTCGTTCTTTAGAGAGAGCGCCTTTCGGCCACAGTTGGCACGGAAGACCACCAGATTGTCGTCACCGCCCACAACGCTCGGGAATACGAGACCTTGGATGCCGGCGGAGATGAGTTCGCTGGCCAATTCCATCGAAGGGCGCAGATCGTCCTTGTCGAGACAAGTCGCCCTTACGGCTTTTGCAGCCTGCGACGGTCCAAGGGTGGATAGATCCAGTGCCTTCTTCAGATCGACGGCGACCGCGTACACAACCCGAGGATACCTGTCGATGCTGATCTGGCCGACGCCACCGAGCCTTGACTTGCGTGCTGTGACTTCCTTGCTCGCCCCTGAGTCCGTCGCCGAAAGGTAAACCGCTCGAGTGCCAATAGGAGCAAATCTTCCTCCGTAAGCCCGAGCCCCAGCCCCGCTCAGGACGTCGATCGGATCCATGTAACGGTATTCGACGCTACGGAAGAAGAGCCCTTCGATGGGCGCCGCA
>JASHQE010000013.1 GCA_030037705.1 Acidobacteriaceae bacterium
ACTGATTCCGCTCGTAGGCGTTGAGGGCGGCGTGGCTGTCACAACTTTGCGCCCAACTTGAGAATGGAATCAACCAGGCAGAAATTAAGAGAAAAAAAACGGAAAATCTTTTTATGGGCACAATTCATCCTCGGCGCGGAAGGCACACTCACATATGCCGCCCACGACCGCAGTTTGTACCAATAAACAATTTGGCCGCGACGCTCTTCCGAATCCCTCAATTCTTCCCCTCGCCCTGCTCTAAATACTCGACGTAGCCGAGCAGCGCACCCCAATGATAAAAACGGTCGCTGTTCGGAACATCATCCCCGCTGCCCGAGATCGCGTTGTAGTTTTCGTGGACATGGCCTTGTTCCTTCCACTCCTTCAGGAACAGGTCGAAGGATTTTTGCGCGAATTGCCGGCGCGCCTCGCCGTCGTCATAGTTGCGCAAACCGAGGTAGATGAGATAGTTCATCGGACCCCAGATGCGGCCTCGCCAATAGTCCTGATCGTGGAAGGCCGGGTCATTGCGTGCGACCGACGGGATGACCCACTGACCCCAGAACTCATCCGGGTTCAAAAGATGTCGCTCGATCATGATGCGCGCCTGCTCCGGTGTTGCAACATGCGCGAGCAGCGGATAGAAGTTTGTCGGCGAAAGGTGCGTGCTGAACTTGCCGGTGTGCAGGTCCTTATTCAGGTAGATGCCTGCATCATCATTCCAGAGCGTGGCAAGCTTGGCCCGGTAACGAGAGCTACGGTCACGGAGTTCTGAGGCGGCTTCCCCTCTTCCGAGTGTGTCAGCAATCGAAGCCAAAGCATCGCAGTCGGCGATGTATAAGCTCATCAGCCCCACATCGGCGAATTCGAGGATATGGGTCTCGGGATCGTAAACGGCATCGTCGTACATGGGGCTGTTGTCCAGCCCGGACTCAAGGATCGCGCCCAACCGCGTGCCAATCGAGCGATCACCTGGGTCCCGCGGCAGGTTTTCCCCGTCGCTGCCCCAGGTAAGATAGCCTTGAATGTCTCGATGCCTGACCCACCAGCGGTTCCAGCGCAAGAGAGGTTTGAATGTGTCTTCGAGAAACCAGCGGTCGTGAAACCTCTTATAGAGTCCCAGAACCGTGATGGCGCCGACGGGCGGCTCCGACCTGTCGAAGCTCTTCCAGCCGCCTGCGCGCGCATAATTGGGCACAAAGCCTTGCGGCGTCTCTTCGCGGAGGATCTCGATCGTATTTGCATAGGCCACGTCCTTATCGGCAATGCCCGCCATCGTGGCCGCAAAGAATGTGTCCCAGTCAAAAAGAACCCATCCACCCCATTGAACGCACCAGACACGGCTGACCGGCGAAATGACTCTTCGGTCTTCTGGATCAAAGATGGTGTCCCATCCAATCGTCGTTTCAATAGCATCAAGGATGGAGCCGGATTCCCCGGCTGCAGTAATGGAACCTCGATATAGTTTCTGCTGGCGGTCGATAATGGCCTCTATCTCCGCCAAGGTCCTCCGGCCGCCTGTGCTGATGCCAACCGGCTCCCTGAAATCGACCGCGAAGTAAGGGCCAGTTATTGGGAGATTCCGATGCGGTACTCCCGACCTATCGTCTTTGCAGGTGCAGTAGACGGAAATTGCGGTTGAAGGTCCCTGCGCTAGAAAATGGCCGGCATCGCGTCGAACTATTCCTGGCAGGTTCCACAGATAATTGACGGAGAAAACGATGGTAGGCGGCAGAAAGGAAGTAGACGTGAGCGGGCGCGCTAGGAGAACCAGATCCTTGCCGGCATGGGCGCTCTGAAGCTCCCATGTATGACCTTTCCACGACAAACGAGCTTCCGTGTAGCTTCCGTCCCAGGTGTGCGGTCCGGGAATGACCTGCTCTGAGCCGGGAGTCAGCCTGCCAATCAGAGCATCCGGTAAGAAGTGGTTGCCCCAGCTTGTAGCGTTGTGCTCCAGGCCGACATGGATGGCGAGGCCTGCGGGAAGGAGTACATAGGTCGTCACGCTGTTCACGTCCCAAGTATTCCAGCCTTGGGCCAAGCGCTTCTGCAACTGGCGGTACTCTATCGATTCGGGCTGCTCCGAGGGGGAATCATGCGGAACAGCAGACGGCGCCGTTGACTTAGTTGACTCGTTTGATCCGGGGGCTTGATCGGCTTGAGCGACTAACTGCCCGCTCCAAAACAGGATCACAGATAGAGCAATCGCTGTGAACTTGCTTGCGTCGTTCATTCTCTATTATCCTTCCAACCCAAACGCCTTCCGAATGTCGGATTCAATTCCCGCATACCTCAATGAATGGTGATGATTGAGTATCCGGCATTCGCCAATAGCCGCGCGCAAGATCAGCCGAACGGCCACATCTCAAAAATCAATCAGCATCTCTTTGCCGTGTTCTCTTAAAGCAAGCGAGCAAGAAAAGGGTGGCGCATCCGGTTGCTTTCTGGAGAGCCCGCACCGCCCCAAAATCCCCTTTAAGGCGCGTTAGGATCGAGCGGCGTCATGGCAATGAGCAGCCCATTCTTCTCGTTGGCAACATCCGGAGTGCCGGCGATATGGAAGGCGGCATATTGTGCATCGGCAGTCTTCCTGGGCAGCGGGAGTGTCCAGGTTGCGCTGCTCGCGTGTTCGCTGTCGGCGGCCTCGATGGGTACTGTGGCCAGGGTGAGCCGGGCCTCCTCGATTGTGTAACCGATTTTGCAAGTGGGGCCTTCGGAAACCTGGTCGCGGCTGCGCACCACGATCTTCCATGCGCCTGCCGCAGGCTTCTCGATGGCGACCGTCTTCATTCCCGGCGCAATCTCCTCGGTTGTGGCGACAGAACAGCCATCCTTGCCGGTGCAGTTCAAGAGGTAAACATCGGACACGCCTTCTGTCTGCTGATTCGGCGTAAGGCGCAGCCGCCACTCGGCGAGGTTGGCCGGCACGGTCACATCGATTGCGCCCATGGCGTGCGCGCCGGAGGCCGAGAGCTTTTCGGTCTTCAAAGTGGCATCGTAGAGCTCGGCGCGGCCGTCGATAGTCGCGAGCTTGTTGGTGAACCGCAGCGCGTCTCCGTCATGGGCGATGGAGACAGCATACTTCGTTACGGTTACGTCATCGTGGATGGGCACATCGGGCGCAGGTGGATAGTCGGGAGTCAGATACTCGGGGCGTCCGCGATTCTCCCACCAGATCTGCTGAATCCCAGGCGTATCATTCGCCACAAGAGACTGGTGGGTCTCCATTGGGCCGACATGATGAGCCGCATCAATCGGCTCGCCTGGCCCTGGCCCAGGCGGCACTTTCTGGTCGATTCGGCCCCCCGGAAAGTTACCTGCCGAATCCGTAAAGGGGACATGAACGACATAGCGCGCAGCCTCGACGTCGTTGCCAACTTCAACATACCGAGATACACTCCGCAATGGTGGAATCGTCTGCTCATACTTCTCCACTCCTGGCGCGATCGTCTCGGGCACATCTGGAGCTTTGACCGAGAGCGGCACATCCTGCATGACGACATCAGCATCGACATCCTTGAGTTCAAGGAAAGCGATATTCCAGCCCGGAGCGCCACTGGCGCGGAAGCGGACGCGCAC
>JASHQE010000014.1 GCA_030037705.1 Acidobacteriaceae bacterium
GAGGCCTTAGGGCTCGCGCACCGCGCAAACCGGGACCGCTCATCGTCCGTCGCAAACGGACAGTTCTTGTGACTGTTCCGAGGGAGAAGTAATCTACACGCCGGTTGCCGGGTGCCCCAGAGCCTGCCCTGAGCGTAGTCGAAGGGTCTGGTCCGCCGCGGCGGAAGACCTGGGAAAGCGCAGCATCTAACCTACCCTTGTCATCCTGAGCGAGCGTCGCCGCGGCGACCGAGTCGAAGGATCTGCGGTTGCTTCTAAACATCCAGACCTGGGAAGCACGCCAGTGATTCGGCCACGACCAAGCTCTCCCGTCAGGGAGAGCCCGAGAATGGCCCAGAGTGAAACCTGGGTCAGCAAATCCCCACAAACCTGCCGTCCCAGAGGGACGGCGCGAATCCTACAGCCTTGCACAAAATAACCATTCTCCTAAAAATTTAGGTTGACAGGTGCGAAATACCAGCCCATACTCCTATTCATTTAGGAGATGGAATGGCCGGAAGAAATAAAGGCTCGAATGCGCTGACGCCTCTTGAACTCAAGATCATGCAGGTGCTGTGGCGAGAAGGGCCGAGCAATGTGCAGCATGTGCAGGAGAACCTGTTGCCGACGGACAATCTCGCTTACAACACCGTGCAGACCATGCTCAATATTTTGCATCGCAAAGGCCGGGTGCGCCGTTCTCTCAAGGGCCGCGCTTACGTCTATCGCGCTGTCTCTTCTCGCGAGACCGTATTGGGCCACGCAGTGCGCGACCTCATTGAGCGCATGTTCGGCGGTTCATCGGAAGAACTGGTCATGAGCCTGATCAAGACCCGCCAGGTCGATCCAAAACGGATCGCGGAGCTCAGCCGGAGGCTGGGAGTTGAAGACGATGCATAATGCAAATGACCTTGTCGCATCTTTCCTCGTGAATGTAATCTGGCAGATCGCTCTGATCGCCGCCGCAGGATGGCTCGCCGTCTGTCTGCTCAAGCGGCTTGGCCCGCAGGTTGAGCATGTCGCGTGGGTTTTTACTTTGATGGCTGCGGTGCTTGCGCCGGTCTTTTCGATCCTTCCCTGGGCATTTGTATCGCTCTTTCCTCCCGCTCCAACGGGTCTACATGGTTCGATCATTTTTGACGTAGGAGTCACTCTTCCACAGAACCTGTGGGATCATCCATGGGTTCTCGCCGGGCCTGCCGTACGGCTTTGTGTCACGCTCTATTTTGGTTCTCTCCTCTATTTTTTGCTCCGGCTTTCTCGCGCTTGGTTTTTTGCCGCCAAGCTGTTACGAGAAGCCGGTCCAGCTTCATTGACGCCAGAGCAAGTAGAACAATGGACTCGCTGCCAACAATGGTTCTTGTCGAAGGAAGCCCAAATCTTGAGCTCTGCAAAGATCTCAAGCCCCGTTGTTTTGGGGCTACGGAGGCCCGTGCTGCTATTGCCTGCTGATTTTGCGTCGCAGTGCTCATCACAGGATTTTCTTGTTGCACTGGCGCACGAATGTGCACATATCCAGCGAAGAGACTTCAAGAAGAATCTCTTTTATGAGATTGCAAGCCTGATCGTTGCCTTTCACCCTGCAATCTGGTTCATCAAGTCGCAGATCGCGCAAACACGCGAGATGGTTTGCGATGCGATGGTCACGGAAACGCTCGTCGAGCCACGCAGCTATGCGCATTCGCTGCTGCGGCTCGCGGCCGTCGCCGCCGCCGCTCCGCGCATCGTCACAATCCCCGCCATCGGCATCTTCGATGCCAACATCCTGGAGAAGCGAATCATGAGAATGAAGATCAAGAAGCAGAGCATCAGTCAAGCATGGAAATACGGTCTGGTGCTTCCCTCAACTCTCTTTCTGTTTTCCATCATCACCGTAGGAGCGTCGCTGGCGCTCGATGTTGAACAACAGCCTTCCACTGCGGCAAATCAGGACAACTCATACGGCCACGTCTACAAGATTGGCAAAGGCGTGAGCGCGCCTTCCGTGCTTCATGACGTGCCTGCGGAGTTTCCCAAGTCGGGGCTAAAAATCAAGGCGCCGTTCCAGCAGATCGTCATCGTCGGCTTGATCGTCGATGCTCAAGGGAATCCTCATGACGTGCATGTTGTGAAGTCTTACGAGCCGGATTTCGACGCGCAAGCAATCAAAACCGTTGAGCAGTTTCGATTCAAAGCCGCCGAGCGGGCCGGTAAACCGGTCGCTGTCGCATTGAATATTGAAGTCAACTTTAAGAAGTATTGAATGGCTCTCAGCGCGTGTTGGACATGCGCATGCCCGTGCGCATGTCCAGCGCAAAAGCGGTCTCCTTATCCGTCTGCATCGACCAGCCCGTGCCGCGCAGCACGCTGTTCTCGATGCCGGTAATGGTCACGCCTTCATCGGAAAGCTTCTCCGACTCCCACGCCGGTCCTTCGCGTCCGGAAGCGGGACCCCATGCCCATATCGACCGGTGTCCGACGAAGAGCAGCAGGCCGTCCTCGATTGCGGGCAGCACTTTCAGCACCGGCCGGCAGGGAAGCATCGTGAACCGGTCAGGCGTGATCGTATCGATCAGGTACGCATATCCGCCGGAGACTGCACAGATTTCTTCCGGTCCTGGTGTAGACCAGAGACCGGTTGGCGCAGCCGGATCGCGAAACCCCAGCGCGCATGTGGCCAGAAACGGCTCCTCTGACTGCGCGTGTCGACGATCGGCAGCGGTTTCCCAGGTCTCTCCGCCGCGACGGACGAGACCTGGGGCACCCGGCCGTACCAGTTCCGGCCGTACCAGCACTTCGAGTGCGCCGCGCTCGACCTCCTCGGCCGCGCGCGGATAGACATAATGCCGCGCCGGCAGAATCAGCGGCCGCGCAGCGAGCACTTCGGCCTGCCAGCGGTGCGGAAAGCGAAGATCGACAATGGGAACTGTGGAATGCACCTGATCGATCATATGGGGCGCTGTGCGAAATGTTCCCAACCCCGCGCTTCGAGCGGCTGCGCGCCGTGTTCCGTACGCAATAGGATTGTCGGCCTTCCCCATCTTCTGCGAACGATCCGGCCAATCCGCGTCACCGGAACCCCGGTGATTGCGCGAGGAACACGCGCATCGGCCGCAGCGGTGAAGAGCAGTTCGTAATCTTCGCCGCCGTAGAGCGCCTGCGCAAGCGTGGCGCCGGGATGAAGAGGCAGCGCGGCGGCATCGATCTCCGCAGCCACACCTGATTCCTCGCAGAGATGAGTCAAATCGGTGGAAAGGCCATCGCTGAGGTCGAGAGCGGCCGTGGCCAGGCCGCGCTGCGCCAGCGCAAATCCCTGCGCAATACGCGGCTGTGGGTAGAGATGCGGGGCCAGTGTTTGCCCCAGATTCCTTGGAATGTTCAAGCCTTTCTGTCGATCGGTTTGTGTCCGCGCAGGCTTGCCGGCGAGCTCCGTTAGCCGGGTCAGCCCCGTTGCAGCTCCTCCCAGGCGCCCAGTCGCATAAAGCCAATCTCCCGGCCGCGCTCCGGAGCGCAGCAGGGCTTTTCCGCGCGGGACCGTGCCGACGAGCATGATATCGGCGACCGCGATCGGCGACTCGGCCAGATCGCCGCCGGCAAGAGGCGTCTTATATGCGTCGGCCAGCGCCAGGAAACCGTCATAAAACCCGTCGATCCATGTCTTTGGCCATGTCTTTGGCCAAGGCTTCCGCCCCTTCGCGTTGTGGACCAGCTCTTTGGGAAGTCCGAGAGACAGGAACGCAGCCATCGGCCGCGCACCCATGGCTGCCAGGTCGCTCAGCCCTCGCGCCAAGGTGCGATGTCCAACCGCTTCCGGCGGATGCCAGTCGAGACGAAAGTGCCGGCCCGCGATGGAAAGATCCGTGGTCACCGCCAGTTCCTCGCCCGGCCGAGGGTTGAGCAGCGCACAATCATCCCCAATGCCAAGCCGAATCGCGGTGCCGGAGATACGCGCCGCGCGGGCGCGAATCCGGCGGAGTAGCTCCAGTTCGCCGCTGCGGCCGCCGCCTGGTTCCGTATTTTGCTCCGTATCCAGCCTCAAATGTGCCGGCCTCGAACGCAATGAACCCGTTCCCGTGGATTTCACTTCTTGAAGATAGGGCAAACCGGCCCCCTGCGTCTCGGGGTGAAAGGTCTCAAAATTCGCTGCGCGGTCTTCTGGAAAGCCGGTGCTGATTTTAAATCAGTTATGCGAAAATGAGTTGATCCGCCAACCCAGGGAAAGTTTGCTGCGTCCACTTGAACAGCGGGTTCGGGCAGATGTCGTAAGTCCTCACCCGGAAGTCACATTGACCCCCCAATGGGGGGTTTGTTAGGCTGGCCAAGGTTTCATCCATCTGCGCCTTTGGGCGTATCTGTTCCACTGATCGGTCGCAGACGCCACTTTGCCCTGTGCGACTCTGTGATCGTCGTTGCCGCGGAACCCGTCGGCGCGCTCAGCAAAGCTGGGTCTGCGACCGTCTGGGAGCATCAGCTTGCACGATGACCGGTGAATTCACACCGGCAAAAATCGCCGAAATTGCAGGGATGTGAGGCAAAATGCTGCGCAAGCGCTATTACATTCTTTTTGTGGCGCGGGACGAGGATGGACGGGTCCGCAAGATTCCTCTGCCTCTCCATTACGCCTACGGATTCGTGGCTGCGGCAATCGTAGGGACGTTTACGATTGTCGGTCTGGCTGGTTCCTATACACGCATGCTCTTGAAGACGGAGAGCTACAATCAGGTGCGCCAGGAACGCGAAACGCTGCGCAAAAACTACCAGCAGATGGCGCAGATTGCGCATGATCGCAGCGTGCAGGTGGCCTCGCTCGGCGCGCTCGCCAATGAGGTAACCACGCTGTACGGCCTGCGCCAGAACAAGATGACCGCGGAGGCCAAAATGCAGTCAGATGAGAGAGCCGCAGCAGCATCTACGCTGGCGAATCTGGCCCCGTCGGATGACCTGAACCAGCAGCAGATCAACCGCTCCATTAACCAGTTTTACGCGTTGCGCTTCGATGCGCTTTCCGGCCGCGTTTCGCATGCGCTGGAAAGCGGTTTGACGCCCGATTTTAGCGGCGATTGGACCCTGCTGGCCGATGCGCCCTCGATCTGGCCTGTTGAAGGCCGTGTCGCTTCGAGTTTCGGCGAACGCGTAGATCCCTTCAACGGCGAAGGCGCCTTCCACTCCGGCATCGATATCGACGCTCCCTATGGCACGCCGGTGCGGGCCTCTGCAGACGGCGAAGTGTTGGCTGCGGCCATGGTTTCCGGCTACGGGCGCGAGGTGTTGCTGAATCACGGTCATGACCTCGAGACCCTCTATGGGCACCTCTCCGCCTTCGCAGTCGTGCCCGGTCAGCACGTGACCCGCGGCCAGGTGATCGGCTATATAGGGCAATCCGGACGCGCAACCGGTCCGCATCTTCATTATGAGGTTCGCGTCCACAACGTGCCTGTGAATCCATATAAATACCTGCGCATGACTTTCGAGGAGGCTTCGAATGCCGATAGCAACGGAGCCTCTACTATCCCTGGTGGTCAATAAGCACAAAGTCTCTGTGACTCGCAATCGTTCACGGCTCCCGGCGCGGGGCCGTTTTTAGAGCAAAAACCACAGTAACTGTATCCCTTTCTAGTTCTTCAGAAAATGGACTTTTCTTGAGGAAAAATCCACTCGACAGTTGTGGCTTCGAGACACATCTGCTGTGGTTTTGCTATACGGTTGATGCGCCCAAGCACTGTTCGCCGTGCTGGTGCTCGAAGCGCGCAACCGCAGTGTGGTCGAAGAGATAAGAAGGAAGCACATAAAAGGGCCCGGCTTGCACCGGGCCTTTGTCATAGCACTACATTTAAAAAACGCCGCCTGGACGGCTTGTCCTGAGCGGAGTCAAAGGGGCAAGTCCTTACTCGGCTGCCATCTCTTCGGCTTCGCCCTCCTGGCGCATCATCTCCAGCTCGCGTTCTGCGGCTTCGATCTCCGCTGAAACCTCCTGCTGCACGCGGGCTGCCGCTTCCTCGAGCTCCGGCGAGAGCTGGACGTTGCGGTAGTATTCGAGGCCCGTGCCGGCGGGAATCAGTCGGCCGACGATGACGTTCTCCTTAAGGCCGCGCAGGTTGTCCACCGCGCCGTTGATGCTGGCTTCGGTAAGCACGCGCGTGGTCTCCTGGAAGCTTGCCGCGGAGATGAAGCTGTCGGTCGAGAGTGAGGCTTTGGTGATGCCGAGCAGGAGCGGACGGCCGATGGCCGGACGGCCTCCCTGCGTAAGCACCCGCTCATTCTCTTCGCGGAAGCGGAAACGATCCACCTGCTGTTCGAGCAGGAAGTTCGTGTCGCCCACTTCGTCGATGCG
>JASHQE010000088.1 GCA_030037705.1 Acidobacteriaceae bacterium
TGATTCCGATTCAGGCAAGGGCCTGAGCAAGGACAGGTGTCTCCCCACGGCGAAAAAACGCCCGGCGGAGATCAAAAAACAACGACGATCAACCTTCGTCTGGCGCGCGAAACGCCCGGACTGAGCCAGAAATCACTGAGACGCGGCTTTTTTCAGCAAGCTGTTTAGCCGTGCCCCTTCAAACTGAGACACTACCAAGCTTCGCCCACCGTACCCCGTGTCAGTTCCCGTGTCAGCGGCTCGAGACCTGCTTTGCCGAACCGGCAGCCAGCGTCCGCTGTACCCGGCTGTACTTGCGACTGTATGTGAAGTAAATGATCAGGCCGAAGATCAGCCAACTGCCAAAACCGATCCAGGCCGGCGCGTCGAGCGAAAACATCAGTGCCAGGGATACGACCATGCCGCAGATGGGCACCAGCGGAACCAGCGGTGTGCGGAACGGGCGCGGAAGATCGGGATGCCTCACGCGCAAGATCCATACGCCGAGGCTGACGATGGTAAATGCAAGCAGTGTGCCGAGGCTGACAAGCTCGCCCAGCAGTGTGATGGGGAAAAATGCCGCGAGAAAGGCCGCAAAGGCGCCGACCACTATGGATGTGATGTAGGGCGTGCAGAAACGGGGATGGAGCTTGCCGACCCACGACCACAGCAATCCATCGCGAGACATGGTGTACAGCACGCGCGATTGGCCCAATAACATCACCAGCATGACCGAAGCCAACCCGGCAATGGCCCCCAGGTCGATGAGAATCACGCCCCAGCGAACGCCGATGGCTGCCGCGCCGTCGGCCACGGGGGCAGGAACATTGAGCGTTGTGTAAGATTTCACGCCGGTCAGCAGACCGGCCACAAAGATGTACAGCGTCGTGCAGATAATTAACGATCCGAGAATGCCGAAGGGCATATCGCGCTGCGGATTCCTGGCCTCCTGCGCGGCCGTCGAGACAGCATCGAAGCCGATATAGGCAAAGAAGACCACCCCCGCCCCGCGCATGATGCCCGACCAGCCAAACTGGCCAAAGTGTCCCGTGTTTTTGGGAATGAAGGGATGCCAGTTCGCCGTCATCTGCGACCAGTGGCCGAAGGCATAAATGGCGGCGAGTCCGATAAAGAACACTACGATCGAAACCTTGATCATGACCGCGGTGCTGGTGAAATTAGCGGACTCGCGCACGCCAACAACCAGGATCACGGTGATCACGACGATGGCCAGCATCGCGAAGATGTCGATTTGCGCTGAAATCGTATGCCCAAACAAGGGAATTGAGACCGCGGGCGTGGCATTAAACGGAAGCTTCGTGCCGAAAAAACCCAGGAGGCTGTTGACGAAGCCGCTCCATCCCACAGCGACGGTGGCCGCGCCGAACGCGTACTCCAGCACCAGCGCCCATCCGATGATCCACGCCACCAGCTCGCCCATCGTCGCATAACCGTACGTGTAGGCGCTGCCGGCAATCGGCAGCATGGATGCAAATTCCGCATAGCAAAGGCCGGCGAAGACGCATCCGATGCCGGCGATGATGTATGAGATCACGATGGCGGGTCCGGCGAACTGCGCCGCCGCGGTTCCCGTCAGTACGAAGATGCCCGCGCCGATAATTCCGCCGATGCCGATGGTGATCAGGTTCACCGGTCCCAGCGCCCGCTTCAAAGTATGTTCACTCGCCTCCGAAGCCTCTGCCAGAATTTTGTCGATCGGCTTCGTTGCTAAGAGCTTGCTAGCCATTCTGTTTTTCTCCGCATCGATTTAGGGTTTGACGTTTTCCCGCGCTACGCAGCATTTCCAGCGGTAGAGCTCGCTTCGGTGGTCGATACAAATATCCTTCTAACCATTCCCAGGCGGAGCCTGAACGCGGGACGAGCGCGACCAGAAAAGATAGACAGGAATACCGAGCAGGACCAACGCCAGCCCGGGCCATGTGTACTGTGGTTTGTACCGCAATAATACGACACAGATCCATGCAGCCATAACGATATACAGCGCGGGCAACACCGGATAGCCGAGTGCTTTATAGGGGCGCGGGGCATCGGGCCGCTTCACGCGCAGCACAAAGAGGCCGGCAATGGTGAGGATGTAAAAGACCAACTCGGCAAAGATGATGTAATCGAGCAACTGGCTATAAGAACCCGAGACACAGAGCAAGACCGTCCACGCAGCTTGCACCAGCAAACCTGCCACTGGAGTTTTGTAGCGCGAATGGAGTTTGCCGACGGATTTGAAGAACAGCCCGTCCTGGCTCATTGCATAATAGACGCGCGCGCCGGCCAACGTCATGCCATTGGCGCAGCCGAAGGTGGAGATGAGGATGGCGGCGGCCATCAATCCTGCGCCGCCTGAGTGAAAAACCTGGCCGAGAGCCGCCGTGGCTACGCGATCTTCAGATGCATATTGAATGCCGCGGGCCATCGCAGTCGCGCCGTTGGGATCGCCATGCAACGGCAGCACAAGCATGTACGCCAGCGAGACGAGAAAGTAGACTGCGAGCACGAATCCGGTGCCAAAGATGAGCGAGAGCGGCAGGTTGCGGCGCGGATTCTTCACCTCGCCCGCAGTGAAGGTGATGTTGTTCCATGCATCGGCCGAAAAGAGCGAACCGACCTGCACCACGGCAAGAATCACCAGCAGATTTACCCATGCGACCGGTCCGCCGACGCCCACCTGCACCGGATGCAGGGTGTTCCATCCGGCGTTCCTCCAGAACTGGCTCAATCCTGCTCCAAAGTTGGCGTGCCAGGCGGTAGCATTCACGCCCACCGTAAAGGCAAGCAGGATCAATGCAGCGAGCGCGATGGCCTTGGCGGAGGTAAAGATGTTCTGAATGAGCGCTCCGAGTTTCACGCCGAAGATATTGGCTATGGCGAGAAGAACAACGATGAGGATGCCGGTGAAATTGGCCGTGCTTACGCCAATCTCCATGTTGCCCAGCACCATGGGACCGACGCGCCACGCAGGTACGTGCGCAATGTGCCAGAGCCAGTGCGTAGTGGATACGGATGGAAAAAACACGCCCAGAAATTTACCGAAGGCAACGCAAACGGCTGCGATCGTTCCTGTCTGGATCACGAGGAACAGCGTCCAGCCAAAGAGAAATCCCCAGAGCGGTCCGAGCGACTCGCGCAGATAGACGTATTGGCCGCCGGCATGCGGCATCATCGCGGCCAGTTCGCCATAGCTGAGCGCGCCGATAAGGGTCAGAACAGCGGTGACAATCCAGGCGCCAAGATACAGCGCGGGCGAATCCGTGCCCCGGGCGATATCGGCATCGACGATGTAGATGCCGGAGCCGATCATCGAACCGATAACAATGGCTGTGGAACTGAAGAGGCCGAGAGTCTGCACCAGTTTGGGGCTTTGAGCTGGCGCATCGGAGTCCGCGGTGGAGGCTTGAGCAGAGACTGGATTTGGGGTCAGCACTTGAAGAGTGTTTTACCTGAATTTTACCCAGATGTCTTCAGCTTTCTTTCAGCCCGGCTGCCGCCGGTCAATTTCGTAGACCGAAATGCACACATTCACTGAGAGAGGAATGCCAGCGCCGGAATTCATCCGCAGGCTTTGCGGTACGAAAGATCGCGGCAGATACGGCCACCGTTGAAGCTCCAGCCGCAAGAACCGCAGGCGCCATTTCCAGCGTGATTCCTGCGGCAGCGGTGAGGATGCGTTCCGGACCGGCCTCATTGCGTAAACGACGGACGCCCTCCACGCCGATAGGCGCTTTGGAGGTCTGCTTCGTGGTGGTGCGAAATACCGGCCCAACGGCGAGATAATCGGCCGGCGCATTCAGAATGCCCGGCAACAGAGCATCGCTGCCGCCAAATGTGCCCACAATCCGATTCGGACCCAGCAGCCGGCGAGCTTCGCTGGGAGCGATATCGCCCGCGTCAACATGCACACCGTCAAATCCAGTTTGCTCAACCAGATCGGCGCGATCATCGAGAATCAACTTTATGTTTGACCCAGGCATTGCGGCGCGGAGTAAGGCAGCATCGGCGAGGATCTCTGCATCGGAGCCGGTCTTGTTCCGGTATTCGAGCAGCGTGACGCCGGCTTCCGCGAGCTCTGTGCCGAGGCGATGGAGAAATTCCTGCCGGCCGGTTGCAGGGATCACGGACGAATCGAGGATGGGATAGATTTTTGGGAACCGGAAAGCCATGATTCAAGCTTAGACGACGGCGCCACCGGTGCTTATGCCTCCCACCCTTTCCACGGAAAAAAGTGGAAAGGATGGGGTACGGAGGTTCTTATCTGATCCTTGATTCCCTCTTCCGATCTCCTTTTCCCCGTTTTCACATCTCGTCTGCTGAGGGGCCATACACGCCGGGCAGTTTGCCGCCGAGGAGCCGGATATACACGCCGAGCTGCGCACGGTGATGAATCGTGTGGCCGATGACCCAGTTCCGCCAGACCTCGTACTTTGGTTCGTCGATCCACACCTGGTTCCCCACGCCAAACTTCCAGTTATTTCCCCACTTCGCCGGATCGAAGGCGGCCAGCTCGGCTTTGGCCTTGGCCACGTCCTTGTCGAACCGCTCAAGCAGCGCCGCTGGAGATGCCGGGACGTATGGCTCGAACTTGTGGTCCGCCGGGAAGATAAGCTTATCGCTGGTGAGGGTGTGAATGGCCCAGTCGCCGAAGGCCTCCGACGTGTGGCCGGCCAGCCGTCCCAGACTCATCGATTTCGGATTGGGCTTGTAGGCGAAGTCCGCCCCAGTGGGGATAGCGGCCAGGATTTTGCGTGTGCGATCAGCTTCGCGGTCGTATTCAGCAATGATTTCCTTTTGAAAGTCCATCGTGCAACCTCCTCACGTTGCGAAAGCAAGGATAGCGCAGTTTAACCAGGAAGGCGAATGAAAAACGAAGATGGGCCGTAAAATTCTCGTAAATGCCCGACCAGATGTAAGGCTTATGATCGATATTCAATTTAGGTAGTGGGTCAGTTTGCGTGAAATCAACCCGCAGGGACTAGGCAGTGTCTGATGAATCAGAGAAGAACACTGTTTGCAGGAAAAAGAATATCCCTCAGGGGTTAAAACCCCTTCGAATTTTGCGTCTTTTCGGCATGGCTGAAGCCATGCCCTGTTACAAAACCCTCTCGCTCCGTGATTCATCAGACACTGCCTAAAGCCCGCGCGCATTTTGATCTGTTGACAGCACGACTAAAGCCGTGCCCTTTCAAACTGCCAGGCGTGTTTCCTACGCGATGCATTAGCAAGCTCTTCAGTTCCTTCTGCTGTGAGCGCAGACGATTCAGGATTTCTTCTGGGCCTCGGCGCGGGCGGCCAGAAAGCGCTCCATGAAACCGGTGTCGAACTCGCCGGCGCGAAATCCGGCATCGGCAAAGATCTCCTGATGCAGTGGAATCGAGGTATGAATGCCTTGCACGACGAACTGGCTGAGCGCGCGCTCCATTCTGGCAATCGCTTCCGCGCGGTGTGCACCGTGAACAATGAGCTTGGCGATCAGCGAGTCGTAGTAGGGCGGAATCACGCCTTCGGCATATTGCGCGGTATCGACACGAACGCCGTTTCCGCCGGGAACATTGAAGGCCGTGATCTGGCCTGCAGAAGGGGTAAACTTCTGCGGATGCTCGGCGTTGACGCGGCACTCGATGGCATGACCACGAATCTCAAGCTTGTGCGGGAGAATGTCTTCGAGTTTTTCGCCGGAGGCGATGCGCAACTGCGCTTGGACCAGATCCACGCCGGTGATGGCTTCGGTGACCGGATGCTCCACCTGGATGCGGGTGTTCATCTCGATGAAGAAGAGCTGACGGTCCGTGTCCATGAGGAACTCAACCGTTCCGGCGTTCTGGTAACCGATATCGGTGAGGCAGCGGCAGAGAGTCTTGCCGATCTCATCGCGCATCTTGGGCGAGACCTGCAATGAGGGCGCCTCTTCGATCAGCTTCTGGTGGCGGCGCTGGATGGAACACTCGCGCTCGAAGAGTGTCGCCACGTGACCGTGCTCATCGGCGAGAACCTGGAACTCGATATGACGCGGGTTCTCGATGAACTTCTCCATATAAAGCTCGCCATTGCCGAATGCGTTCGCGGCTTCGGCGTGGGCGGCGTGAAAGAGGTGGGGCAGTTCTTCGGCGCTGCGCACGATTCTCATGCCGCGTCCGCCGCCGCCGGCCTTGGCCTTGAGAATCACCGGATAACCGACCTTTTCAGCCCATTCCTCGGCCTCTTCCACCGTCTGGATTACGCCGTCGGAGCCAGGCAGGATCGGTACTTTGGCCTTCTTAATCGCCTGGCGGGCCTTTTCCTTTTCACCCATCAGGCGCGTGACCTCAGGAGGCGGCCCAATGAACTTGACGTTCGAGGCGCGGCAGACCTCGGCGAAGTTGGCATTTTCGCTCAGCAGGCCGTAGCCGGGATGAATCGCGTCGACGTCGGCGATCTCCGCCGCGGAGATGACGGCGGGAACATTGAGATAACTGTCGGCCGGGCGTGGCGGGCCGATGCAGATGGCCTCGTCGGCAAAGCGCACATGGAGCGAGTTGCGATCGGCCTCACTATAGACGGCAACGGTCCGCACGCCGAGTTCCCGGCATGCGTTGATGACGCGTAGAGCAATTTCGCCGCGATTGGCGACAAGAACCTTACGGAACATGGAAGAACTCACAGGACAGCAAGTCAGCAAGTTGGCGAGTTAGCAAGTCAGCGGCACCTACGCTGGGCGAATGGCAAACAGCGGCTGCCCGAACTCGATGGGCAGCCCGTTCGAGACTAGGCATCTGACGATCTCTCCCGCGGCATCGGCTTCGATCTCGTTCATCAGCTTCATCGCTTCTACGATGCAGATCACCTGGCCCTTCTCAACGCGGTCGCCGGGAGAAACAAACGGCGCTGCTCCAGGGGATGGCGAAGAATAAAACGTGCCGACGATCGGCGATTTGACGACGTGCAAACCAGCTTCGGAATCGCTGGCTGCGGGCGCGGCAGGTGCGGAGGCCGCAGGCTGCGCGGGAACATGGGCTGGCGCCGCAGGAGCCGATTGGATCAGGCGAGCCAAATCGCCCAGACCTGCCGACGGACCCTCCTGCTGATGAAACTTCAACCGGATCTTGACGTCGCCGCGATCCAAATCAAATTCGGCGACCTGATACTGCTTCAGAAATTCGATCAGTTGCTTCAGGTCTTGGATGTCCTGTGGTTTCATTCGTTCCTTAACTTTCCCGCAGCCGTCTTGGGCCGGGCGGACTCATTCAGAAATCTTCAAAGTTCAATAAGGGCCTTGGGCGCAGGCGTAAGCACTTGCCCCCCATTGCGTGTTACAGCGACCATATCTTCGATGCGGATGCCGAACTCGCCGGGCAAATAGATTCCAGGTTCGATGGTGATGACCATGCCGGGCAGCAATCTGGCTGACTGTCCGGAGCCTACGCGCGGCGGTTCGTGAATCTCCAGGCCAACCCCATGCCCGGTGGAATGAGAAAACGCCTCCGCCAATCCCTCCCTGCGCAATACGCCGCGGGCAGCCTCGTCTACCTCTCCGCAGCTCGCGCCTGATGTTACTGCAGCGACCGCCGCCTCCTGCGCTTCAAGCACCGCGGCATACGCCCTCCGCTCCTTCGGCTTTGGTTTGCCGAGGAAGACGGTGCGCGTCATATCCGAGCAATAACCCTTGAGAATAACACCGAAGTCTAAGGTCAGAAAGCCTCTGCGAGGCAGCGCGAAGGCCGTGGCGCGGCCATGCGGCAGAGCCGAACGCGGCCCGGAAGCGACGATCGTTTCAAAAGACATGCCCTCGGCTCCAAGCAGACGCGCCTGGTGCTCGAGTTCTGCGGCGACCTCAATCTCGGTGATACCGGGCCGGAACTCGTTGAGGATATGCTCGAAGAGCCGGCAGCCGAGAAGCGCGGCCTCCCGCATCACGGATAGCTCGTCTTCGTCTTTGACCTGGCGCAGAGATTCGACAAAGGCCACCGGCAGGGCGGCGAGAAAACTGCGGCGGAGACGATACGGCAAAGCGGTCTTCAACGCCGTTAATCCAGCCACAGTGGTGTGTGCCGGGTCGAAACCAGCCATTTCGACTCCAGGCTGTGCCGCCAGCCACTGAACCGCGGCGACTGCTGGCGGATTCGAAACAATCTGGACCTTGGCCGCCTTCGTTTCTGCGGCTGCCTGCGCGGTATAGCGGCCATCGGTAAACAGCCGGGCGCCACGGCGCGTCACGGCCAGAGCCGCACTGGAGCCGGTGAATCCGCAGAGATAGCGGAGGTCGGGGAGATGGGTAACCAGAAGCCCGGGAAGGCCGGCACGCGTCAGTTTCCGGCGAAGCGCACCCATGCGGCGGAAGTGGTCCACTCGCTCAGTTTTATCACAGGGGTCAGGGGTCAGAGATCAGGGGCCAAGGAATAGGAAACAGCGAGTAGAAAACAGGAAGTAGAGAGTAGAGAACAATTCAAAGCGTCTCAGTGGCTAATCTATGATCTCTGCCCCCTGAAACCTGCTCCCTGTCTTCACATCGCGGGCTGCACCGGCTTCTTCTTCTCCGGATCGGCTTCGGCAGCGGATTGCCGATCGGACTGGCGGTCCATCCACTCGTCGAGCCTGGAGCGCTTGAAGCGCCACCGGTTGCCGAGCTTGAAAGCCGGAACGAAGCCCTCCGAGGCGTATTTGTAAAGCGTGTCTGGAGAGATACCAAGGTAATCGGAGGCCTGGCGAATATCCATGACCTCACGGATTTCGGGGACAAGAAGATTGGAGCGGGCGGCGGCGCTGCGCATAGTGTCTCCTCGAACGGAAGAAAAAACGCCTCAGGGAAAAATCCCCGGCAAATGTGCCGGTAGCTTTGTATATATCGCGGTTTCGCCTGCGAGTTCAAGGAATTTCCGGAAGTTCCAGGAAATTCATGGTATTCCGTCCGAGTCCGGACTCGGCCCTGATGGAGATTTCGACGCGAAAACCCTCTGGCTTGGGGGTGGCGGCAACGTTACCCCAAGTTCTTGGGCCAGTAAAACGGATGGTGCAGAGCGCAAAGACCCCGGATGGCGCAGCTCAAAATCTGAGCACCTAGGTCTATACAAGTGTGCGGAAAGGACTAGGCGGTGTCTGACGAATCGGAGAACACTATTTGCAGGGCAAAGAATATCCCTCAGGGGTTAAAACCCTCTTCGAATTTTGTGCCTTTTCGGCATGGCTAAAGCCATGCCCTGTTACAAAACCCTCTTGCTCCATGATTCATCAACACTGCCTAGGCCGTATCGACATATAGCGTGGTGAACCATGGGCAAAAATAAGTGCCAGACGTGGCAAACCGCAGATGTTTCGACTCTCCGCCGCGGCGGACTTCGCTCAACATGACAGTGCTTGATTTACTTTTCAGCAACTTAGAGTTGGCCTATAGTCGATACGGCTTAGGTCCGCGATCACATGAATTTGTACCTTTAGCATCGTGCTCTCCCAGGTCTCATCCACGGCGGATGACCTGGGGCACCCAGAGGCAGTACTTAATCAAACGATCAGAGGCCTAGTTCTGGTCTTCACGGCGATGGAGCGTGGGCTGATCAGAACCATTGTCGCCGCTTTGGCCGGTCTGGTCGCCGGAGTCATCGCTTCCGGTGCTGGCGCGGCGCAGCGAGGGACGCGTAATGCCTTTGGTATCCGTGAGGCGACGCTTGTTTTCAATGCGGGCAAGGCGGGCCTTGATATCGTCAAACTCTGAA
>JASHQE010000089.1 GCA_030037705.1 Acidobacteriaceae bacterium
TGCTCATTTTGCCCATAGGTTATCAGGCTATATGTCGATACGCCCTAGTGTGGTGAGTCAGAAGTTCATAACATAATTCGAAGTCCCGAACCGCAGATCCTTCGACTCCGTTTGGCCCAAAAACGGCCAAACTCCGCTCAGGATGACAGCGGCAATTATGTTGCGGATTTAAGACTCAGGACACTAGAGCTGGTTGCATAAATGGCCTGGTCAGGTAAAGAAACTTCTCTCAGGGGCTAAAGCCCCAGTGTTCATGAGGCTTTTGCGGCACGACTAAGGTCGTGCCCTGTTACGAAACCATTTATGCAACCAGTTCTAGGGTAGTTCCTGAATGAATGTCGACTTTTTAAAGGTCGAGACTGCTATAACGTCAAAGCGGTCTGGATTTCATCGGGGTCTGGCGTGAGCCTGCGATAAGGATGTCCACCAGCCTTCTGGCGCTTTGTTGCCAGCCAGTACCGTACGTCACATGGGAGACGCCGATTAGCGCGCGCAGCAGGTCGGAGGCATCAAGATCCCTTTGCAGATCGCCGCTCTTTTTCGCGCGCTTCACCAACTCATCCATCGCTCCCTGGATCAGGCTGCGAGAACCTTCATAGAGCCTGGCGGGGCCTCCGACGACGCTGTTGAGAGCCGGCGCAATGATGTGCTTCGCCGCGATGTAATCGACGAGGAGCAGCATCCAGGCTCGCAGGGCATCGACCGGGGGCATTGTCTCGGCTAACTTGCGTGCCGCTGCGGCAAGCTTGTCCACTTCGCTGCGGTAGACCGCTTCGATCAGCGCATCCCGGGTGGGGAAATGGCGATATAAGGTGCCGGCTCCGACCTCTGCCTGCCTGGCAATATCGTCAAGGCTGGCGTCCGCGCCTAACCGTGTAAATGCCTCCTTCGCAACTTCCAAAATGCGCGCGTGGTTGCGCTGTGCGTCGCTGCGCTGCTTTCGTTGGACGGGTTGGGATGGCTTCCTGGTCATTTACAAAATTTCTTGCAACCGGAGACAGTCTCCTGTTATCTACTGTTTCGGAGAACATCTCCGTTTTAGTTGAACCTGCAGCGGTTCGTCAATGCCGCTGTGATGCGAGCAAGGAGGCTCATATGCGTGTTTTTGTTACAGGCGCGACCGGTTTCATTGGTTCAGTGGTGGTTCGGGAATTGCTTGACGCGGGCCACCAGGTGCTGGGCATGGCGCGCAGCGATACGGGCGCAAAATCGCTTCAAGCGGCCGGCGCCCAAGTGCACCGCGGCGATCTGGAGGACCTGGAAAGCCTGCGCGGCGGAGCCGCCGCGTCCGACGCCGTCATTCACACCGCTTTTCGGCACGACTGGACGAGATTCGCGGAAAGTTGCGAACTGGACAAGCGCGCCATTGAGACCATCGGTACCGTGCTCCAGGGTTCCAGCCGTCCGTTTATCGTCACCTCCGGTGTCGGAGTGGCTCAAGGACGCGCCGCCACCGAGGATGATCCGCCGCTGTCGCCTTCCGACTCGTTACCTCGTGCATCGGAGGCGACGGCCGTCGCGCTCATGGAGCGCGGAGTGCGCGCCTCGGTGATGCGCCTGCCGCAGGTTCACGACACGGTGAAACAGGGTCTCGTCACTCCCCTTATTGCTATAGCCCGTGCGAAAGGCGTCTCAGCATACATCGGCGAGGGGCACAACCGCTGGCCCGCCGCGCATGTGGTCGACGCCGCACGTCTCTATCGGCTTGCTCTCGAAAAAGGCACAGCGAAAGCCAGATATCACGCCGTCGCCGAAGAGGGTGTGCCGCTCAAAGACATTGCTACCGCCATCGGCCGCGGGTTGAACGTGCCCGTGATCTCTATTTCGCAGGAACAGGCCCGGGAGCATTTCGGCTTTTTCGGGTTCTTCGTCGGGAGAGACTCACAGGTCTCCAGCACGCGCACCCGTGAACAACTGGGTTGGCACCCAAGCGGTCCCGACCTCCTCACGGATCTCGCAAATATGCGCTATATGCTGGACTGAACCAATCAAACACTGTCAACTACAAGCACTGTCTACTACAGGGAGAATCGATATGAAGAAGACATGGTTTATCACCGGCGCCTCCCGTGGATTCGGCCGCATCTGGGCCGAAGCCGCTCTGAAACGCGGCGATCAGGTTACCACTACTGCGCGCAAACTTGCTGACGTTGCCGACCTGAAGAAGCAGTTCGGAGATGCGGTCCTGCCGCTCGCGCTCGACGTCACCCATCCCGAGCAGGTGCAGCAGGTCGTACAGCAGGCGTTTGCGCACTTCGGCAGGCTGGACGTGCTTGTGAACAACGCCGGCACGAGTTTATTTGCGGCCACTGAGGAAGCCAGCGACGAGCAGATCCGGGATCTGTTCGATGCAAACTACCTCGGCATGGTTCGAGTGCTGCGAGCCGTTCTGCCTCTGCTGCGGAGGCAAGGGAGCGGACACATTCTCGGCGTTTCGAGCGGTCTTGGAATTACGGCGTTGCCGCTCATCGGTTTCTACTGCGCTACGAAATGGGCAGTGGAAGCGATGCACGAAGCGCTGGCGCAGGAAGTCAGGCCATTCGGCATCCGGGTGACGCTCGTTGAGCCGGGAGCCTACGCAACCGACTTCGGCAAGACCGCAGCGATCGCCGATACTCTGGGACCCTACGCGGATTTCCGGAAGCAGTTTCTGACGCGCTTGGCCAGCCTGGAACGCGGCGATCCCGAAGCAACCGCAGAAGCCATCCTCAAGCTCGTGGACGCGGACGATCCGCCGCTGCGATTGGGGTTGGGCACCTCGATTCTGCCAAGGGCGCGCGCCGCGTATGCGGAGCGCCTCGCGACATGGGAAGCATGGGAGGATGTGTCGAATGCGGCGATGGGCGAGCCGCGGAAGACTACGGCAGCGTGGATCGAAGACTTGGTCCACGGGACTCCGGATCGGAACTGAAGCTTAAGATGGCTTCGTTACGGCAATGAAGAGGCGTGTCAGTCAAATGGCAACAGGGAAAACGCTCTCGTGACCGGCGGTCACCGCGGAGCGGTTTTGGCAAATCTCTGGAATCTCCAATCTCTCCGTCGCCCTAATAGGCGGTGTGAGAAAGTGGGAAGTGTTCGCTGGCCGAAACGAAAACTGCACCATCGGAATGGTCGGTCGACGGACCATCTATCACGGACCATCTACCAGGGACCGTCTACCAGCTCCACATTCAATAGGCAAGCGCAGCAGCATCGGCGCGCATCTCGCTGCCGGCGGCGTAAACGCGATCTGTGCCCTGCATGCGGTTCTCGATGCACTCATAACGCCCGAAACCGCCATCGCTTGCACCCATGGGCCAGCCGAGATCAAGGAGGGCTTTGCGGGTTTCTGCGGGGACGCCGGCTTCGAGGTGCAGCACGCCGCGCGGGCCCAGGTTAGGTGGATCTTCGCCCATTGTTTGTGAAGAGCCTTCGTGATGCCAGCGCGGACTGTCGGCAGCGGCCTGCACATCGAGCCCATAGTCCACACGGTTTACGATAATCTGCGTCTGGCCCTGCGGCTGCATATCGCCGCCCATGACGCCGAAAGAGAGCCAGGGCACGCCGTTCTTCGCGGCGAACCCGGGAATGATTGTTTGAAAAGGACGCTTGCCCGGAGCGTAGATGTTGGGATGGCCATCCTGGAGCGAGAAGAGCTCGCCGCGGTCCTGGAACATGAAGCCGAGTCCGTCGGCCACCAGACCTGAGCCCATGCCGCGGAAGTTGGATTGAATGATCGAAACCATCATGCCGTTTTTGTCGGCGGTGGTGAAGTAGGTTGTGTCGCCGTGGCTCGGCGCCCGGCCGGGATAGACCGGCTCGAGGATGCGATCAAGGCGAATGAGCTTGGCGCGCTCCTTCGCGTAATCCTTGGAGTTGAGCCACTCAATAGGAATTTTGGCGAAATGCGGATCGGCGTAGTAGCGGGCGCGGTCTTCGTAGGCGAGACGCTTGGCTTCGATCTGCACGTGCAGTGATTGCGGCGACTGGAAACCAAACTCGCGCATGTCGAATTGCTCGATCATATTGAGCATTTGCAGGGTCGTAAGGCCTTGCGTGTTGGCGGGCATGCCGTACACGTCGACGCCGCGATAGCTGGTCACCAGCGGTTCAACCCACTCGGCGTGGTGCTCGCGCAGGTCCTCGGCAGAGAGCCATCCGCCGATGCGTTTAAAGTAGGCGTCGATAGTTTGCGCAATGGGGCCGTCGTAGAACACATCGCGGCCTCCCTGGGCGATCATGCGATAGGTCCGCGCCAGATCGGGATTACGGCGGACGTCGTATTCGTTGGGTGCCACGCCGCCGGGTGTGTACGTGGCGACGGCGTTGGCCGTCTCTTCCACGCCCGAGCCGGGGCGGAGAAAGGCGGTCATATTGCGTTTCAGATAATAACCGATGATCTGCGGCGTCGGATCGCCGGTCTCGCATGCGTGAATGGCAGGTTCGAAGAGCTCGGCCCACTTGAGCTTGCCGTAGCGCTGGTGCAGCGTCCACCAGCCGTCGAGCGCGCCGGGCGTGGAGACCGTGACAGCGCCGAGGTGGGGAATGACGCCGTTGACGGCGCGTGAGCGAACTGCAGCGAGCGAGAGCGATTTGGGCGAACGGCCGGAGCTGGCCATGCCGGTGAGCCTGCCGAGCTTTGGGTCCCAGACGAAGGCGAAGCAGTCGCCTCCAAGACCGCAACTCACCGGTTCGACAAATCCAAGCAGGGCATTCGCGGCAACCGCGGCATCCACGGCAGAGCCGCCGCGTTTGAGCATCTCGATCGCGGTTTGCGTGGCCAGAGGATGCGCCGTGCCGGCTGCACCTGAGCAGCCGAGCACTGGCGAGCGCGTGGCGAAGCTTGCGCCCGAAGGCCGGTCGCCCGCATGGACGTCCGAGCGGATGAATCGTTCTGCGCCGGCAGGTTGGAACTTGGGAAGCGCCGTCTCTGTGCCGTCCGCCGGATTCAACGGACTTGGTTTGGCTGCTCCATTGCGCGGAGCGAGGGTCGAAGTGGCTACGGCAAGAGGAATCGTCTGCAGAAAGGTGCGGCGACGCATGAAATCTCCTTCACAAAAATCTACGCGGGCGCGCGCCCAAAAAGATGAATCGTGATTCGGTCGGTGACCATTTGATTACCACGAAATCAGGCGCCCCAGATCTCGATTTTGAGACCTGGAAACCTCGATGCCGAAGATACAAATTCACCTTGCCGCAGACTCTGGAAGACAAATTTACCGCTGATTTGCCGGATGCCGGATGATGGGTGCTGAGCTCGACATCCGGAGATCTGGGCCACTCGCCTGGGACAAAACTGTTCTGTCAGCACGTAGATATCTACGTGCGTACATTAGGCAAGGTGTTGTTATGTATCACCTCGACACTAGGAAGCTTAGCAAGCTTTCTAGCGTGGCTCGGGATTCCTTCCAGCTTGCCCGTAAACCAGCCGATGGCCCGCATTTTTTGGCTATTGCTGTCCGTACTACTTTTTTCCGTCGGTGTCGGCTCATTGGTTTGGCTCATCATCACTCAGTATCAGGAAATCAAACATCTAAGGTTATCATTGTCCAACGAGCGCCTCTATAAAGAGCTGTACAAAAGCAAATACTACAAGCTCTGTCCAGTCCGCGAGAAAGAAATCGATGATTTGGATGCTGATATGAGATCAGCATTATCGAGCTTAAAAATGACCCTACGGAGAGCTAGGAAGGATAGGAAGAAGGCAGTGCTCCTAGTAGAAGCGAAGGAGCTCCGTCACAACGAGATTGTCTACGAGCTCGCAGATTTATTTGCTTTGTTGCTCAAGGGATGAATGCGAATACGCAAGTGGAAATCTGCGGGGCGGCTCCGAGGTGTGGACGACGAAATATTGGTGTCAGATATTGGAAGGTTATGGCGGAGAGAGTGGGATTCGAACCCACGTTAGAGTTTCCCCTAAACACGCTTTCCAAGCGTGCGCCTTCAGCCACTCGGCCATCTCTCCTGCGGGTGGTCTCGTCTGATTGAATTTAGCATATTCGGCGATCTCCTCAGGCGTCTCGAAGAGTGCGCTCGAACCCCGCGCACAGGGGATCGTACCTGCATGCTCTGCATCCAGCCCGTTTTGCACCCGCTGAGGCCTCATTTACGCAGCTCAAGGTGGGCGATCCTGTCCCCAAA
>JASHQE010000090.1 GCA_030037705.1 Acidobacteriaceae bacterium
CGATGACTTCGTCAGAAAGGTATAGGCCGCGAGGTTCCTCGTTCTGGTTGTATTCCGTGACAAGCTGAAGATATACAACGCAATCCGGCCCCTTCTGTTTTCTGATGAGCGGGAAAATTGGCCTATACCTCGATAACATCTCCTTAAGTCCGGCGTCCGGGTTATCCGCATCCAGCGGCACTTGAGGAGTTTTCCAATTCCACCACTTGGCGTTTGCTCTGTTATCCTTCGTAGCCTTCGTCTCTCTGACCACGGCCTCTTGGAGCTTTACGTCATCGTGAATCGCACGAACGGCAATCTCGCCGCCAACGACCCGAATATATGCATGAATCCTCATATCCCTACTTCCAGGTTGCGTGAGTGTCGATCCAGGGGCCATTTCCGCATTGGCCCACCGCACTGATCGTGATCCCTCCGTCAGAGCAAGCACAAATATCCCAGGAGCTGAGATTGCTCTTTCCTACGTAATCAGCTTTGAACGCATGGGCATCATCTATTCCTGCCTCTTTAAGTTGCCACGGACTAGCCTTTTTACAACTCTTCACCTTTTCGTCACATTGGTCTTCTCGCTCAAATGTCATGGGCGAGCCGAGGTTTTGTGAGATCCCCCAGAGATAGGTGTAGGCGAGATTGTTCAGGCAGTTCACTGCTTCCGTAACCTGGGGTACCGACTTGGCTACTTGGAGGGAGATGAGCCCAACGAGCAGACCATACTCGACCGCACCGGGGGAATAAGACGGAGCTGCCGCTTCCGCTCTTCCCGTTGGGTCTGCCATGTTTACTGGGTCACCACCCGCGTAGAGATACTTGTGCAGCGTTTTGGGATCCGTGAGGATACCATCTTCCGGATCGCGACTAAGGAATCTCCCCGACAGCGGATTCATGTAGCGCGCCCTCAGATCAACGAGGCTTAGATCGGGGTCCCACTCCTCGCCTCTGTACAGCATGTTGTTGGGCGTGCTTCCCTCGACAGTCCAGTGATTTCCATACGCATCATATTCGTAGCTGTCGGTCACGGTGCCGGCCGCGTTGGTCAACTGGCGCACATTGCCGCCGCCATCGTAACCGTAGAAGCTCGACGTCCAGGAGCCGCTCAGCACCTGATTTTCATTGATCCGCTGCAGGCCATAGGCGTAAATCCGCGTGACGGTGCTGCCCGTCAGCTCGTCCACAATTTGCGGATAGCCGGTCGGATTAAGATCGTCGACAAGATAGTAGGTCGTGACACCGCCTACGGTCTTCGACACGCGATTGCCATCGCCGTCGTAGATGAGGGTCGCCGAAGTACTGCCATTGCTCATCGAGACCAGATGATTTTCGGAGTCGTAGCCGAAGGTCTTGCCGTTTGTGGTGGTCACATTGCCATTCTGATCGTAGATCTCCGAGGAAATCTCATCGTCCGCATTGAAGCTCCACGTTCCCGATGGAACATCGTTCAGACTGGATGTCTCAGTGAGCCGGTTGCCCACCGGATCGAGCCCGTAACCGACGCTGCCGTTGTGGCCGCTCGGCGCCAGACTGATGGTTTCATTGGTCAGCCGGTAAATTCCGTCGTAGGTCCAGCCTTCGGTGCGCCCGTTCGACTCTGTCACGCTGGTCAGATTGCCCGTGGGGCCGCGCTGATACGCGTAACTGGCCGGTTGGGAGCTGAGGCCGGTCATCCGGTTCAGCGTGTCGTAAGTAAACGTGGATTGCACACCGTTAGGATACGTGACCGTGGCTATGTTTGAGGCTGAGTCGTAGGCATACGTGGTGACATTCGAGCCCGTGAGCCGGTTGTCGGTCACGGTGCTCAGCCTGTTCAGATCGTCGTAGGTATAGCTCATCGACGCACCGTTCACGTTCGACGACGCGATACTGGACACATGACCGGCCGAGTCGTAGCCATAGATCAGCGTTCCCTCGGGTGTCGCCTTCGAGCTGAGCCGGTCCATCGAGTCGTACGAATATGTAGTCGTCCCGCTGGCGTCGGTCATGGTTGCACGCTTACCCGTGGCCGTATACGTCAAACTCACCGTCGTCTCGCCCGGCGTGGCCCGCGAGAGCAGACGGTTCAGCGTGTCGTAAGTATACGTCGTAACAACGCCGTTGAAGTGGGTCACCGAGGCCAGGTTGCCGTTACTGTCGTAAGTGCGCGTCTCGGTGAGGGTGCCATCAGGCAGGGTCTTCGCGGTGAGCTCGCTTAAGAGATCGAAGTTCTGGATTGTCTGATGGCTGTTGGCGTCGACGAGCGAGTCTGGATTGCCGAGCGGGTCGTAGTTGTAACTGGTGGTGTTGGCGCCCGTATTCGGGCTGTTGGCCTGGATTACGCTGGACAACTGATTGGCCGCATCGTAGGTGTACTGCACCTGGTTGCCGGCCTGATCGGTCACCGAGACGAGGTTGCCGGGACCGTCGTAAGCGTTGGTCTTGGTGGTCGTATCGGAGTATGTGGTCACGGTGAGCCGCTTGCGCGCGTCGTAGGCGTACTGCGTGGTGTTGCCGTTGCCGTCGGTCATCGCAATCTGGTTGCGGGCGTTGTCGTAGGCGTAACTGAAGTTGCCCTGGACGCCCGACGTGGAAAGCAGGTTGCCGGCTGCGTCGTAGGTGTAGTTGGTGACGTGACCGAGGGCGTCGATCTCCGAGGTCTTACGTCCGGCGTTATCGTAGGCGTAGCTGGTGGTGGTGGCGTTCGAGGTGCCGTAGGCCTGCGTAACGGAGGTCTGCCGGCTGGCGAGGTCGTACACGTAATGGGTGTCGTGGCCGTCCTGGTCGGTCGCGTCGATCACGTTGTTGCGGAAGTCGTAGGTCTTTGTTGACTTCGTTCCGTCGGAGTAGTCGGTTTCGATCAGACGGTTGAGCGCGTCGTACTTATAGTTCGTGGTGTTGCCGCGCGCGTCAGTGTCGGAGAGCTTGTTGTTGTTCGCATCGTAAGTGGACGACGTAACCCGGCCCAGCGGCGCAGCAGTCTGCGTCAGGTTGCCGAAGGGATCATAGGTGTACGTAGTGGTGGCCGCTGCAGCCGTGCTGCCGCTGGGAATCGGCTCGATCATCGTCACTTTCTGGCCGAGCGAATTGTAAGTGTACGACGTGGTGCGGCCCAGGGCATCGGTCTTCGAGGTGAGATTGCCGTTGGCGTCGTAGCCGAACTGCGAAGCTCGCGCCGGGTTCTGCGTGATGTCGTAGCCGATGGCGCCGGACTGCATGGTGCCGTTGGCGTTGAAGACGGTGCTCATCAGCGTGCCCAGGCCGTCTGTGACGCTCTGCGGATTGTAGTTGGCGTCGTAGTTGAAGGCGCGCACGTTGCCCAGTTCATCCGTAGTCGAGATCGGCTCGCTGTACTGGTTGTATGCAGTCGTGCTGGTGGTGTTGGTGCTGGTAGCCGTGGCCGGATACGTCTGCGAAATCTTGTTGCCGTTTGAGTCGTAGGTGTAGCTGGTGGTATGGCCCAGCGGGTCTGTGGTCGAGAGCAGGTCCTGATTAGCGTCGTAAGTGTTGATGGTGGTGTTACCCAGCGGATCGGTCGAAGACAGCAGATCGCCCAGGCTGTCATAGACCATCATCGCGTGACCTACGTTGCCGTTGGCATCAGGAGGATACGTAACGGTAGTGGTGTTGGTGGAGAGATTATAGGCGTATGAGGTGGTTTCGCCCAGCGCGTCAGAGACGCTCTGGAGCTTGCCCGCCACGGAGTAGACGCCCGAAGTGTCCATTTCACCAGCGGCATAGTAGCTGGTGGAGGGCAGCGGGTTGCAGCGGCCATCTGTGCCGCTTTCGTAATAATGGCCTGGGTAATACGTGTACTGGCTTGTATTGGATGTAGAGACCCCGGAGCAGATTGTGCTCGATGAGGTTGCCGGATAGGTAACGGTGGTCAGATCTCCATTGGAGTCGTAGCCGTACTGATAGACATTCCCCTGCGGATCGGTGATCTGCGTGATGCGGTTCTGGCTGTCGCGGACAAAGGGCACGTTGAGCCCCGTGGTGCTGGTGATGCCATTTGGTGTGATGGTCAGACCGTTGCCATTCTTGTCCGTGATCGATTGCAGCCCGCCAGTGGCGCTGATGCTGTACTGGGTTCCATTGGGATCGGTGTAGATGTAGCCGGGCGGGTTATAGTAGCCGCCACCGAAGCACTCGTTATCGGCGAGCAGCATGTCGAGAGGGCAACCTGGCGAGGAATCTGTCAGCGTTCCATATAATCCCGGTTCGGGAGTGAAGATCGGAGAATACCAGGGAAACAAGCATCCGATAAGCGGAGAGCAGCCCAGCATTTGCGGCGTCAGATAGAAAGTTCTCCGTTGTCCGCCCAGCGTGAAGGTGACATCGCCCTTATTGTCGACCGTCAGATTGACATTGATGCCTAAATTCCAGCCGTAGCCGAAATCGCCGACCGTCGCCGCGTCGAGGCTGTCATAGCTGCGTTGAATCTGAATGGACAGACCGGTGGCCGGAACAACGAGGTCAGTCACCGTGGTTGTAACGCGCCCGGGCTTGTAATTGCCGACCACGGTGACAAGGGCAACGCTGTACTGGGAGTTGCCGCTCGTATCGGTTGCCTGGAGTGTGATCCAGTATGACCCGTTGAGCAAGCTGGTCGTATCGAACGTTCCAATCTGCTGAGACTCGCTCGTATTTGTATTGCTGTTGAGAACTGTCACATCGCTGGGATTGTTCGCCGGATAGTAACTTAACGTGCCGCTCTGAAGCGTTACTCCCGTGGGGACTGTGATGGGCACGAGTCCAGATACTGGGGAGCCATTTGCGGGGCTCCCGATCCATCCCTGGGTAACTAGAGCTTGCGGCAGGACAACGATCGTGATCTGTGCCGAGCCGGAGTTTGCTGCGTCGGATGCACTCAGTTGAAGCACGTAAGTGCCAGCGGTACTGAATGCGGCCGTGGTCGAAGTCTGTTGCGCATTCCCAAAGGTGACCGTGCCAGGACCGCTCACCGAACTCCACGCGACGGACGGGGAGCTGCCGGCAGGAAGACTCGTATCTGTCGCGGTCCCCGTCAACTGAAGCAAGTTGGGAAGCGTAACTGGATTGGTTGTAGAAATCCCGACGCTCAATGTTCCGCTTCCGCCTGAAGCGGTCGTTGTAGCCGGGGGCAGCGTCCATGGCACCGCGACAGTGTTGGAGTAAGCGAGGACGCCATCAATAAAGCCGGTCACTACAACCGATGCGACACCCGGATGGACATTCTGGTAAACGAACGCGGCGTGTCCTGTCGCATCGGTCGTTGCGAACAGGTCGATTTGGTCCGTGCCGGAGATGGCCATCTCCAGTGCGATGTTCGCTGCCGGTGCTCCGGATTCGTCCGTGGCATATACGGTGAATGCCTGAGACCCGCCGGTCGGAAGCGGCTGCACGCTGCCAGGCGTCAGCGTTAGCGATCCTGTTTGCGCCAGGCTACTAAAGCTATTCCAGGTTACCGAGGCCTGGTTGGATAGAAGACTCGTTTCGCCGGCCGGCAGAGCACGCGCCTGCACGACATCGTTGCCGACGGCGGTCCCGACATAGGAGAACTGCGCGATTCCCGCCGAGTTGGTTGTCGCTTCTATCTCTTGCGTATTCACTCCGGAAATGTCCAGGAATACCGGAGTATTTACCATCGGGTTGCTGGAACCGTTGACGACGGTTGCCGTAAATTCAATCGGCTGACCCACAGGATACGAGGATGCCGACATGTAGAGCGTGGGGAAATAGGTACCCGAACTCCCTATTATAGAGCCGGTGATCTCCTGCTGATATCCATTTGCGTCAACGTAAGGCCAGATAGCGCCCGCCGATACCGTACCGCTTTGATAAACGACGGAAATTTCCTGGCCGGGAATCAACCCTGTGAGCGCAACGATCGGCTGCGTTCCATCTTGAAGCCCAAACGGGTAGCGAGTATTCAAGCCGCCAGCCACCCAGATCCACGGCATCGTGGTTGGTAGCACTGCAGCGAGAGCACCGTCGACCTCTACGGTAAATCCAGAGCCACTGTTGTCTCCATACCTGTCGTCTACAACTCCAAGCTGCAATTGAGTTGCTCCGGCTGGTACTACAAAGAGGCGCGGCGATGCGCCGATGGCCAAGGGCTCGATCACAGTTCCGTTGATATCGGTGAAAGCTCCGCACAAGCCGGTCAGGCCGAGTGCGGGGCCGGCCTGTAGCGTTACGCTGCCCTCGCTGCTCTGTGGCGCCGGTTGAGCCCAGGACACGGATACGCTGTTCGATGTCACCGGCTCATCATCGGCATTTGCCGTCGCCGTCGCCTGAATCGTGTCAATACCGCTATTTGTTCCTATATATGCAAACGAAGCGATCCCGTTGCGGTCTGTGGTGGCAGTTCCGCTTGCGCTGTTCGCTCCTGTCGCAGTGAAGGTTACGGTCACGCCTTTTTCCAAGGTTCCGTCTGGGTTCTTGAGCGTGGCTATAAACCCTTGCGATGTGCCCATTGCATATGGAGGTTGGGCCTCGGCAGCAAGAGTTAGCACAGGCTGTGGTAACAAAGTTACAGAGGCTGTGCCGATCGCTGTTCCGCTCGTCTGGCTCGAAGCTGTAACCGTAATAGTCTGTGTCGCAGAGGTTGTTGCCGGGGCCGTGTAAAGCCCGCTTGAGGAGAGCATCCCAGGAGAACCTTGGGGCATGGTCCACGAGATCGACGCCGCATTACACACTCCAGAGATCACAAACTGTTGGAGCTGGGATGGGTAGAGTGCGATTGAACTAGGGACGATAGCTTCGGCGTTTTCTGCTGCAAGTATGTACGAGGTGGACGGCGAGTTTTGGTTGGCATATTCGGTTGCGATCCAGTCGGCACTCCGGGCGATCTTCGAGAAGTGGAATTCCTCCAGATTCCCCTGGATATAGAAGTTGGCCCCTCCATCCTGGTAATGCTGCGCACCTAGATACCAGCCGTAGGTGTCCAAGCCATTGCCCGAGGTTAACGATCGATCAACATTGGCTCCATCCAAATAGAGCGAGATCATCGTCCCATCGTTGACAGCGTCCAACCGATGCCACTTACCGTCGCTTACAACGTCGCCGGTGAGGAACGAATTATCGCCGCCCGAATTCAGTCCCGACCATATTCCCAGATCGCCGCCACTCTCTGTCACTCCAAAATCGTCGGATGCATTTCCACCGGTTGAGTCTCCAAAAAAGTTCGGCTGATTCCAATACGTCGCGTTGCTGACAGTATCTGTTGTCTGGACCCAAAGGCTTGCGCTAAATGTGGAGAGCCCTTCCGTCATCGAAGGAGGGAGCACGACATAGCTCGTGTCGCCGTCAAACGTATCTGAGTTCGCAATGAGTCCGCTTGTTGCCGCTGCAGGACTTGTTGCAGATTCCTTTGTTCCGTTGTTGCCATTTGCTGTCGAGTCGGGCACTTCGATTCCGGTATCTCCATTCATATGAAGCACTTCGAGGTAATTGCTGTCCCACACGCCGGTCGAGTTGGCTTGGGATGCCGTGATATTTGGGTTGCCGTAGAAGAGATAAATGACTGTGTCGGAGGTGTGCGAGAGGTTGGGTATCTGCACCCACGCGACAAGCTGGCCGGTTGTGGAGTTGTACTCCTCTATCTCGTAGTTCAACAGGTTCTGCCCTGCCGGGTCGGAAGTGAAGATAATATCGTTGCCGTTCGCAACATGGCCTCCGTTGGCGGTCGTCTTGAGCAGCGGATCGGTTGTGTTAAACAGGAACGGGAAATTCGTCTGATCCGTGTTTGGCACCTTCGTGTGGTCTATCGCGATCGCCCGCCCATAACCGTATCCGCTCGGACTGCACAAACTTGGTATCAGCGTCACCGTCGCTGTTCCTGACGTTATCCCATCAGCTTGGCTCGTTGCGGTAACCGTAATTGTCTGCTGGGCTGTAATCGGCGATGGCGCAACGTAGTTTCCTGATGAGTCGATCACGCCAGCGTCCGCCGGGCTGACTGTCCAGTTCACCGCCGTATTGCTGGTGTTTGTGACAGATGCGGTAAACCGTTGCTGCCCGCCTGAACTGAGTGTGGCCGTTGCCGGCGAGACGGTAACGACAATCGGTGGCAAGAGTGTTACGGTCGCTGTGGCTGTTGCTGACGGGTTGGCTTGGCTCTGCACCGTGATTGTAATCGTCTGCTCAGTCGTGATCAGCGATGGCGCAGTATAGTTTCCTGACGAATCGATCGTGCCAGCGCCCGCCGGGCTGACTGTCCAGCTCACCGCCGTATTGCTGGTGTTTGTGACCGTGGCCGAAAACCGGGTCTGTTGCCCGGCATAGAGTGTCGCACTTTGAGGGCTGACGCTCACCGTTACGAGCCCTGCAACAGAACCAACTTCACGGATCACATGATTGCAAAAATCGGCGATGTAGATATTGCCGGCTGCGTCCACCACCGTGTTGCTCGGTATCTCAAGTTCTCCATCGATCGCAGGGCCACCATCGCCGCTATACCCGTACACGCCATTTCCAGCAACCGTCGTGATCGTGCCGCTCGATACCTCGCGGATGACGTTGTTGCCCGTGTCGGAGATATAAAGATTGCCAGCGGAGTCGAGCGATACGCCTTGTGGCTGATTCAACTCAGCGCTCAACGCCGAGCTGCCATCACCCTTGTAACCCTGCGTCCCGTTGCCCGCAACTGTCGTAATAGTCCCCGACGGCGTCACCTCGCGGATAACGTTGTTGCCAAGATCGGCGATGTAGACGTTGCCTGCCGAATCGACAGCAACCCCGTAGGGCCAGTTCAGTTCTGCGCTTGTCGCCGGTCCGCCATCGCCCGTGTATCCAGCCGTTCCGTTGCCTGCAATCGTGGTGATGATCCCTGTGGAGGCCGATACCTTCCGGACCACCATGTTGAACCCATCGGCAATATACAGATTGCCGGCTCCATCCACCGCAACCGCTAATTGGTTTGCGAGCTCCGCGCTGAGTGCAGGCCCGCCATCGCCCGAGTAGCCCCATCGGCCATTTCCGGCGATCGTCGTGATGATGCCCGTCGAGGCCGTGACCTTCCGTATCACTACATTGTTGTCGTCGGCGATGTAGAGGTTGCCTACTGAATCGACGGCCACCGAAGTTGTCCCGCTCAACTGGGCCGCAGTTGCAGGCCCTCCATCCCCCGAATAACCCCCAGTTCCGGTACCCGCCACGGTCGTGATGATGCCCGTGGCTGCAGTCACCTTACGCACGTCATAGCTAAAGGGGTCGGCGATGTAGTAGTTCCCGGCAGAGTCCATTGCCAGGCCCTGCGGGTTGCTGAACGTAGCCGCGGTTGCAGGCCCGCCATCTCCTGAGGGGTAATCACTGTCCCAGTTGCCGGCCACGGTCGCGATGATGCCGGGAGCAAGAGTAGACAAGACCGTCAACTGGACAGAGTCAGTCGCCGTCGTGTAATCGGTCGTGTCGCTGGGTGTGAAAGTCACCGAGAGTGTCTGCGCACCCGGCGACAGAACCGTGCCAGCGGAGGGAGTGTACGTGAAGGTTCCGGCTACACTCGTCGTCGCATCGAGCTGCATCGCACCGAGCACCACTCCATAGTCAATCGGCGACGGCGTATTCCATGTCAGCGTCGGGGTTGTTTGACTGACAGTCTGCGTAATCCCACTTGAGAGAGCCGGAGCATAGTTCGAGTTTCCGGGCCAGCTTGCAGTGATTGAATGTGAGCCAACTACTAACGTGCTTGTCGTGTAAGTGGCCTGGCCGCCGCTGATGGTGCCGGTTCCGATTGCGCCGCCGTCTGCGAAGAAAGTAACTGTGCCCGTGGGACCGCTCGATATCGTGGCTGTAAAGGTCACCGGCTGGCCGTATGTGGACGAACTTAGAGAACTCGCAACTGTGAGCGACGGAATAGGGCGGAGGATCGTTACAGTTGCCGAGGCAGACTTTGACGTATCGGCCTGGCTCGTCGCTGTGATAGTAACCGTCTGCTGCATGTTGACAGTTGCTGGCGCCGTATAGAGGCCGGATGATGTAATACTGTCTGATCCTCCCGTGGGGCTGATCGACCAGTTCACTGCCGTATTGCTGGTGTTGAACACCGCTGCCGAGAACTGCTCCTGTTGTCCGGCATAGAGCATGGCAGTTACCGGGCTCACGTTGACGGTCAGCGAGGTTCCTCGAAGCGAACCGACCTCGCGTATAACGTGATTCGCAAAGTCGGCGATGTAGATATCGCCGGCTGCGTCCACCACAGTGTTGCTCGGTACCTGGAATTCCCCATCGATGGCAGGTCCACCATCGCCGCCGTATCCATAAGCGCCATTTCCTGCAATCGTCGTGATCGTGCCGCTCGACACCTCGCGGATAACATTGTTTCCTGTATCAGAAATGTAAAGATTGCCGGCAGAATCGAGCGACACGCCTTCCGGTTGATTCAACTCGGAGCTCAGTGCAGCGCCTCCGTCGCCCTCATAACCTTGCGTGCCGTTGCCAGCCACTGTCGTGATAATCCCCGACGACGCAGTCACTTCACGAACGACATTATTGCTGAGATCGGCGATGTAGACGTTGCCCGCCGAATCGACAGCAACGCCGTAGGGCCAGTTCAGTTCCGCGCTTGTTGCCGGTCCACCATCGCCTGTGTAGCCGGTTGTTCCGTTGCCCGCAATCGTCGTAATGATGCCGGTAGAGGCCGACACCTTTCGGACCACCATGTTGTATCCGTCGGCGATATACAGATTCCCGGCTGCATCTACCGCAACCGCTAATTGGCCTGATATCTCAGCCTGGAGTGCAGGGCCACCGTCGCCTGAGTATCCCCATTGGCCATTTCCGACGATCGTCGTAATGATGCCGGTCGAAGCCGTGACCTTGCGTATGACTGCATTGCCGGGATCGGCGATATAGAGATTTCCGGCTGAGTCTATTGCCACGGAAGTGACCCCGCTCAATTGGGCCGCAGTTGCTGGCCCTCCATCCCCTGAATAGCCTCCGGTTCCGGTACCGGCTACGGTCGTGATGATGCCTGTGGCTACGGTCACCTTGCGCACGTCGTAGCTATAGGGGTCGGCAATGTAGTAGTTCCCGGCGGAATCCATCGCCAGACCCTGCGGGTTGCTGAAAGAGGCAGCGGTTGCAGGGCCTCCATCTCCTGCGGCGCCGTAGCCTCCATTGCCTGCGACGGTCGCGAGGATGCCCGGAGCTGGAGTGGCCAGCACCGTCAGCTGAACAGAAGCAATCGCCGTCGTGTAATCGGTCGTGTCGTTCGGGGTGAATGTCACCGAGAGCGTCTGTGCACCCGGCGAGAGAACTGTGCCCGCGGAGGGAGAATACGTGAAGGTCCCGGCTACACTCGCGGTCGCATCGAGCTGTGTCGCACCGAGCACGACACCGTAGTCAATCGGCGCTGGCGTGTTCCACGTGATTGTGGGGGTTGTTTGTGCAAATGCCCGGACACCGAAAACAAGCAGTAGAACCGCGAGCAATCTCTTCACAAAGAGCTCCGTGTGCCAAAGAACCACATTCGCATTAGGTCGGACTCGTGCATCTCTTTGAGAACATAAAGTTCACAAATCGATTCCGAGCACGTCGCACTGCCGACTGCGCACACGTTTCTGATTGGCTCATCCTGTCCACGACCAACGCGACGAGGCCGACGCTCCCACTGTCGTCTTCGCTCTAGTTCGCTAAGACGCAGGGAAATCCTCGCGCTCTCGCAGATCTTGGGCTTGGTGTGCTCTCATTCAAGCAATTAGATTTTGGCGAGTCGGTTGAAGCCGTGCAGAATGAGGAATTGAACAGGCCGAACAAGGGGATCGGCAACATTTCGCGATCCGATCAATATAGGACCGCGCAAGCGCATCTCATAACTTGTAAACGATACGAGCTGCAGCATACCACATAACCGCAAAGCGATTGCAAGAACTTTAAATGAAAAAAGTTTAGACAGACGAATCCATATATCTTCGTTATCGAAGCACTTCGGCTAAGAACTATGCCTCTTTGGAAGCCGCCGCAATTTTGATTCAGTCGGACTTGCGATCTGCTATTGACCTGTGAGATGTTTGCGTATCCACTGAATGCCCTGAATCCGGAGGATGAAAAAGTGAGAATTCGCATGTGGCTTGTTGCGGCTTTTGGATTGGCGCTACTCGAACACGCGCCTCATTTATCTGCCCAGGCTCCTGGACAGATTGCCTACATAGCCAAGTGCGCCAGCTGCCACGGAATGACGGGCATGGCCGACACTCAAGCCGGAAAAACAACGAACGCGCAGCCATTCAACGGTTCCACAGTCGCCGCGATGTCCGATGCAACCCTGCTGGGCATCATCAAGAACGGCTCCGGTAAGATGCCGGCATACAATGGCAAAATCTCCGAGGACGAAGCCAGCAAGCTGATCCAATACATTCACCAGCTACAAACAGCCAAATAGCATGAGCCAACCAGCCAGAGAGCTAAAGAAGTACAAGATGCCGCATCGATCTGAGATTGAGGAATTGGAATGGATGCTTAGTGCAGAAGATCCGCACGGGCATGCGTTCGAAAGTCTGGCGCCGAAACCTGGTTGATGTCTTCAGCGCTCTGAACCTTTGGAATGCACCGGCTGCTGCTTTTGAACGCATCACCCTCAACAATTTCGTGGAGATGTGCTCGCAGCACCGCAACATTATCTTCCAAGCCCGCAATCTGCGCGATCGTCGCTTCTCGGCTTTCAATTGACTCCACAGTCAGTGCTCACCGATTCGGGCCTGGTGTCCTCCAATGCGCCGCTGAAGTTCTAACACCGTTGTCCTTATCATCTATGCCCAGCCCCGGAAGTACAGCCAAATTGTAGCTGCCCGCTAACCGGACGATGCCACATAACATATTCTATTTCAATTACTTGGGAAGGGGTTAGCTCGACCTGTAACGTTGACAAGTCATATGGATCGAGGAGAATATAGCCGCGTCGTGAAAGTTGGCGTTCTGGCGCAATCTATGGAAATCATTGCTCACCGATCAACATCTAGGAGAAGTCGTCCACGGGGATGCCGCGTGGTGTCTCTAAGCATTTCGACGAGACTCTATTCCAGCAATGAAAAGTTGTTTCAGTGAGTTCGACTTTGCAAAGGAGACAAGTGACATGCAGCAAGCTGCAATTTTCGCCAAGACTATAAAACGAGCGAGCGTACGGTGCTTCCTGACAGCATTGGCCCTGTGCCCGATGGTTCTAAGCGTAAGTCCGGTTGGTGCCCAGGTGGACCAAGGCACTATTGCCGGCGTCATCCAGGATTCTTCCGGCGCTGCTGTTGCCGGGGCCCAGGTTAAACTCACCGACGTCGACACCGGCCTGGTGCTTGAAACCAAGGCCAGCGGAAGCGGTGTCTTTGTCTTCTCGCCCGTGAAGATCGGCAACTACACGGTCAGCGCCACGGCCCCACATTTCGAGACCACGCTGCAGGAAAACCTGACGGTGCATGTCAGCGAAACCCTCAACGTACCCCTGGTTCTCAAGCCTGGCTCTGTCAGCGAGACGGTTACTGTCACCTCGGCGCCGCCGCTGCTCCAGAGTGAACTGGCCAGCGTGAGCCAGGTGATGGACACCCAGACCATCAACAACACACCCCTTGCCGAACGGAACTGGGTTTATATGGCTCAGCTCGACACCGGCGTGGTGCCTTCCTACGGCACGCGCGGCGGCGGCCACGGCGACTATGAAGCCAACGGACAGCGCGCCGAACAGAACGATTATCTGCTCGATGGCGTGGACAACAACGTCGATATCGTCGACTACATGAACGGCAGCATGTACGCAGTCTCCCCCCCGCCCGACGCCCTCGCCGAGTTCAAGCTCGACACTGCAGACTACAGTGCCGAATATGGGCACTCTGCCGGGTCGGTGCTCAACGTCGCCCTCAAGTCCGGCACCAATCAGATTCACGGCGACCTGTGGGAGTACAACCGCAACACGTTTTTCAATGCTGAACAGTGGAACGCCAATCCGCTGCTGCCCATCCCGCCATATCATTTCAACCAGTTTGGCGCCACTCTCGGATTTCCCATACGGAAGAACCAGCTCTTCTATTTCGGCGATATGCAGGTAACGCGTATCGCTCTCGGGACTGTCGGCGGGCCGTACAGCACTCCGACACCACGCATGAGGAACGGCGACTTCTCAGAGTTGCTCGACACGGCGAACCTCAACGGCGCAAGTTGCCCCACGATTCTCTACGCACCCAACTCAAACAGCGGTTCCTACAGTTGCGCGAATCATAATCCCACGACACTCAACGGCACACTGCAGCAGTGGGGCTCACAGACTACGACAAGCTCCACCGGTTACACGTACCCAGCCGGGCAGAACGTCTTTAATCCCGCCAACCTCAATCCGGTCGCACTGGCGATTTTGAAGCTGTATCCGCTGCCCAACTACCGCGGATGGAACTCCGCGAACAACACGAATCCGCAGGCCTATGGCAACGCCACGAACAATCTGGTTGAATCACTTCCTACGACGAACAATACTGTGCAGTGGGACCAGCGACTTGACTGGAACATCCGTGCGCAAGACCGCGCCTACGCCCGCTACAGCTACAACTACATGTACAACACGCTCACCCCGCCGCTCGGCCCCATCCTCGACGGCACCGCCAACTACGCGGGAAGTTACGAGCACTATATGAGCCAGAACTTCATGCTGAGCGAAACCCACGTCTTCAACGCCAGCTTCATTAACGAATTCCGGCTTGCGTATAACTGGGGCAATTACCAGAACATTCAGCCGAACGACCTGGTGAATGAGTCCGCGGCGCTGGGATTAGGCGGTGTGCCCTTCAACGGTACCGGATATTTCAGAAATGGTGGCCTGCCAAGCGTGAGCATCAGTGGCATTCAGGCCTTCGGCTCGCATGGTAACGACCCCTCGATCGAGATGCAGAACATTTATCAGCTCCTTGACAACGTCACAAAGATTCATGGCAATCACACCTTCAAGGCCGGTGTCAGCTTCCAGAACTTTCGGATTTATTTCCTGCAACCACCAAACCCGCGCGGCAGTTACACCTATAGCGGAACTTACACGGGCGTCACGAGCAGTTCGGGCCCCACGGGATATGGCGTGGCCGATTTCCTGGTGGACCAGATGAACGGCGACAGCCTAACCAATGAGCCGATCGATAACCTGCAAAACTGGTACAACTCGGCCTACAGCGAAGACACCTGGAAACTCACTTCCCGGCTCACTTTCACCTATGGCCTGCGCTATGACTACTTTCAGCCAACAGGCGAAATGGCAGGCGGCTTTGCAAACTTCGTTCCGCTCGCGTGGGGTGTCGGCACTGGAACGGCAGACTATGTGCTGCCGGCGCGCTGGCAGGGAAAATCCATCTTTGCTCCGGCATTCAGCAACCTGCTGACCGCGAATAATGTCACGGTTTTCTACGACTCGAACCCGCGCGTCTCAACGGGACAAAAGCTCAATTTTGCTCCGCGCGTCGGCCTCGCGTACCAGCTTGATCCCGAGAGCGTAGTGCGCCTTGGTGGCGGCATTTTCTACGGGAACATCTTCGGTCTCGGTTCCAATCCCAATATCGGAGGAAACTATCCTTTCATGATTCACAGCGGGTTAAGCTCTACCACTTGTGTCAATGGCAACGCAAAGAATCAGTCAGGCATTACCGCCTACTGCCCATCGCTCAGCCCCACAGTTACCGTCTCTGAGAACAACCCGGCAAGCGCCGTTGCCTCCAACCAGCCCGGCTCAGCGCAAAACTATCCCAGCTCGGGCCAGTTCCAGAATCCGGATGACACGCTCGAAATCGGCATGACCAACCAGATCAACGGCCCCAACGGTATCGCTGGCTTTATTAACAGCACGGTCATCAACGGCCGCGATCCGCGCATCCAGACGCCGTACGTCATCAACTACAACCTCGCCTTCCAGCATGCGTTTATCAATCATCTGTCGGCCAGTCTGATGTATGTCGGCAATGTCGGACGGCACCTTCCCACGCTGATCACTACTAACCAGGCGAACGAGCTGCAGGCCAACGGCAAAAACTCAACTGTGGTCGCAGGGTTCCCATCTCTCGGCACTGGCAATCCATGGGAGCGCTTCGGAGCGGAGAGCTGGTATAACTCCCTGCAGGCCAAACTTGAAAGGCGCTTCTCGAATGGCATGAGCTATCTGGCCAGCTACACGTGGTCGCACAACGAGGACAACTCCATTGATCCACTTGGCGGCGGCGACGCCTATCGCATGTGGAACATCATTCCCATCAAGGACGAGGTTACCAACTCCAACTACGACGTACGCCAACGCTTCTCGTTCAACGGTTCTTACCAGTTGCCCTTGGGAAAAGGACGCACGTTCATGAACAATGCGCCCGCGTGGCTGGATGAGATGGCCGGCGGCTGGACATCCGATTTGACCTTTATTGCACAAACCGGGATTCCATTCTCAGTAGGAACAAACGGCATCAACACCCCGAGCGGTCAACAGAATACACGCGCCATTCTGGTTGGCGACCCAAACGTGGGCGGCGGCTCGCCCAACGCAACCAACCCGCAACTCACCAGTTGCCCAGCGCACGTACTTAATAAGACCAATTACTATAACCCCTGTGCCTTCGATAATCCGTTGAATGGTGCGGCAACGCCCAATTCGAATAACGGCGTTGGGTCATTCCCCGCTACGCCGGTCACCGATGAGGCGACCGCAGAACTCTATCTGGGCGCAAAGGCGAACCAGATCTACGGTCCCGGCTACGAGCGCATCAACATGGGGATCAGCAAAAACTTCACCACCTGGCGTGAGCAATACTTGCAGTTCCGCGCCGATGCCTTCAACCTGTTCAATCATCCATCGTTGGCGAACCCGAGTTCGACAGGCTTGAATAGCGCGGCAGGCCAAATCACCAGTCCACTCGCTCTGCAAAATAACGTGCCTGACTCACGGTTCTTCCAGTTATCGGCGAAGTATGTCTTCTAAAACACTTCATGAGTGCCGATGGCTAAATTGAGCACCCTTGAGCACGCGTCGGATTGAAGTCTGGCTAGCGGCCTACGAGGCATGCTGTGGGTGAGCTCGCCCAGCGACGGCATCCTGCGGTAGAGACTGCGGCAGTCCAAAGCTGTCGAAGAGCCGGGGCTCGATAAAAATAGTCATCTGAGCGATCACGTCGTTCTCAAGCGTGATTACGTGAATCGAGTGAGCGTTCCACTGCTTATTGGCGGAAGAGAACTCATAAACAGCAAAAGCCGGCTGGCCATTGGCAGCCGTCGGTACCAGGTAAAGGCCGCCACAGGTCTTCCATGCACCAGCAAAGAAGGCCCCGATGACCTGGCGCCCCGAGAGCCACTGCAGCCAAGGCGGCATGACGGCAGCCGCATCTTCTTTGAGCAGAGCGACGAAGTTGTCAACATTGTGACCTTCCCATGCCTGTAGATAGCGGCCGAGGAGTTTCTGCTGCGCAGGAGTTGGCGACGATTGGATGGATGGCCGGCGGTCAGAGTAGCTCTTCGAGAGAGTTTCGCGCGCCCTCTGCAGGGCGCTGTTGATAGATGCGGTGGTGCTTTCGAGCAGTTTGGCCGCCTCAGCCGATGCCCAACCGAGCACATCGCACAGCATGAGCGCGGCGCGCTGGCGAGGCGGCAACTGCTGGATAGCGGCCACAAATGCAAGCTGCACAGATTCGCGCGCCGTAAAATGCGCTTCGGGGTTCGGCGCGGTATCCGCGATGCCTTCGAGGTTGGAGTCTGGGTACGGCTCCAGCCATGCGATATCCGTAGCCGGGGCACCAAACGCCGCGGGTTCAACAGCAGGCCCCAGTTGATCGGGCAGGTACCTCTGCTGATGCTTGCGGCTTTCGAGCGCATTCAAGCATGCGTTGGTGGCGATTTTATATAGCCAGGCGCGCATCGATCCCCCATCGAAACTCGCAAAGCTGCGCCACGCGCGCAGATAGGTTTCTTGCATCAGGTCCTCGGCTTCGTGCAACGAGCCCAACATCCGGTAGCAATGCAGTCTGATCTCGCGGCGGAATGGTTCGGCGAGCCGTTCGAAGTCCCGGTTCGCGTCATCCGCTGTGGGCTCGATATGGGGGCTCTCGATCGCCATTGCGTCTGATTGTAGACTGCATACCTCAGAAATGCAGAGCCCCTGCCCGGTCTGCTTCGGGCGCGTCTTTGCGGCGCAGCGAACAGCTCCGTCCTATTCCGTGGCAGCAATTTCGGTTCGACTATTCCTTCGGATTGGGTGAGCCCTTGCCGGCTGCGATCAGACTTTTCAAACTGCCGCGAATGTAGGTGCCCCAGGCATCCGAGCAGACATTGTAGCACTCGTGCTCAGGCACCAGGCCTTCGTGCGTGAAGTGAATCTCGGTTTGGTCGCCCTTCTTCGTGATGTCGAAGACGACCCTTGTGTTCTTCCACTCAGTTTTGTCTTCCGTAAAGCTGAAGAAGTTGTCGGTAACGAGCCACGCGACTCTCTTGTCGGGCACAAGCTCCACGAGCTTCATGGTGCACTTGTGGAGGTCCTGGTAGTGGTACTTGAATTCGTCCCCGACCTTTTCGGTACTTCCTGTGATTTCCTCTGACCACCAACCGCGAACATTGCGGATGGCATCGAATGCTACGTTCGGCGACTGATCGACTGTGATCGTAGCTGTGTAATTCTTTTCTGCCATGATTGCACCTCATTCTGCGGATTTGCGGAAGTGGTTGCCGCGTGCCGGCGACCGCATGCGTCGCGGCCTGTTCGTTCGATTACGCGAATACGTCCGGCTGCTTCTTCCCCGTCGCGATCAGGTTGCGCAGATTCGTGCCTATCAGCGCGCCCCAGGCGCCGGAGCAGCCACCGTAGCACTCGAATGCCGGAATCAGGCCCACATGCGTGAAGCAAAGTTCGGTCTTGGCTCCAACTCTGGCGATCTCAAAGACTATGTCGGTTCCGAGCCATTCCTTCTTGTCTTTGACGAAGGTCAGTTCGGCGTCAGTGACATGCCACACAACCTTCTTGCCGGGGACGAACTCCGTCACTTTCTGCGAGGACTTGTGCATGCTCTTGTACCTGTAGGTAAATTCGGCGCCCAAGCGATCAGTATTCCCGCTAACTTCTCCCGACCACCACCCGTGAACATTGTTAATAGCCTTGAATACGTCCTCCGGAGATTGATCAACCGTAAAACTGGTAATGAAATCCTGCTTCTTCATGTTTCTCTCCTTCATGATTCTTGTCTTGATGCGTAGGTTGTCATGCGTGACGGACGGCGTTGATTAGAGCGCCGCGCTCGCTGGAACGAAAGCTGCGTATTGTCGTTCGAACTCTTTGGCCACGCCGTTGCGCCAACCATCGGCGATCGAACGAGACATTGCGTCGGGAAAGATGTCTTCCTCGTTGCCTTCCAAGCCGTCGAAAATGCCCGCGGCAACAGATTCGGGCGATGCCTTGGGAATCTCAAAGCCCCGTGTCATATCGGTGTCGACCGGCCCGAGAAAAACACCGTGAACACTCACATTCTGGGCGGCCAGCAGCGCGCGCAAAGACTGCGTCATGCTCAGTGCGGCAGCCTTTGAAATGGCGTAGCTGGGAGTGAGCGGCAGCGGCGCAAGCGCCATCAACGAGAGGTTGTTCACGAGCGCACCCTTGGCGTGCTTCAGCATCGGCAAGAATGCCCGCGACACTTTATACATACCGAAGAAGTTAACGGCAAGCGCCTGTTCGATGACGGCGGGATTGCTCAAATCGTCGTAGGGAGCGATGCCCGAGTTGTTGATGACCACGTCGAGGCTGCGTACCTGCAGTACTGCCTGTTCGATCTGCTCATCGTTGGTTACGTCCAGTACGACGGGAATGACGCGTTCGTCGGCGATATCGATCCCGCTGCGTGTACCGGCGTAGACTCGCTTCGCTCCGCGCCGGAGAGCTTCAAGGACGAGCGCATGGCCGATGCCGCGATTGGCGCCGGTAATTAGGACTGTCTTCCCAGTGATATTCATGATGTTCTCCTCTTTGGGCTAGGGGCTGCTTTCTTGCTCGCCCGTTCTTGCCTCTCTATTGGGTAAAACCGGCGGGGTGCTCCAAATTCATCGGTGCCAGGGAATTTTTTGTGTCACCCGCGGCGCCGCTCGCACCAGCCACATGGTCTGAGCCCCAGCAATCACAGCACGATTACTGGAGCGCCGTCGGCCACTACGACCCGCGATTTGGCCGCTTGGGTAGAGAAGGGCACGCTCGTCCGCTCGGGCGAGCGCAGACATGCGCGATACACCTTGAATTTGAACGGAGGGTAAATCAAAAGGGAGCCCCAAAATCCATTGGCGTACTGCGGCTGACCTGTAGTCTTCACCGTGTACACCACAGAGAATTGACTTGAATTTAGATGCTCTGCTCAATGATTCTTGGCTGGCTTCAAAGTTCTTTTACCGAACGATAGAGTTGAGGCCACGGCTGGACGTGAGCTGCCTCGCAAGTCCCACAATTGGAGATAAGTTCCCACTCAGTTCACAGGTAAGGCAGCACAAGGTTGGCCAGGTTCAGGTCAGCTGGTTGGCACTGCGCTTCGTTGTATCCTGTTCGATCGGCTGACGAGCGCAAAACGGCTCAAACAAAATTGATGACCTGTCGCGGTCGTTCTATCGATACGGCGGCGAGGGTGTTCTTCAGTTCGTTGAGCAAGTTCCAAGAACAAATGACAACCCAAGGGAGAGATAAAAAATGGAAGAAATAACATGCTCCAGCCCTTCAATTCTTCGGCGTCCGGCGGTGTTTGCCACCACGCTGGCGTCAGCCGTCAAAGATTACCAGGCTATGAAAACGACTAGAAAACTGCTTTTGGCAGGGATAATGCCTTTCTTCCTTTGCTCGCTTGGACATGCTCAAACCATCTACTCGAACACGTTTAACGGCGAGGCAACGAACATCAACCAGAAGGCGCCCACATTGGCCATCGACGATGCTGGCGCTGCCAGTTCCGCAATCTGGAAGGATGCGGCGAACAGCACGATGCTGTATGCGAACGGTACTGTAAACACCACAGAAGGGGATAGCGTCCTGCTGCCGTTTACGCCCGAGAACGGTTATATCTACACTCTGACAGCGTCGGTGACCTTTAACGGTAATCCAGGCAGCTGGATCGGGGCGGGTTTTGCGGAGAATTATTGGTATCCCGGCAATGGCAATGCACAATTCAACCAGAGCGGCGTCAACGGGTACGATTGGGCAATCCTGACGGAGTCCAGCGGGAACGTGCAATATTTCACGGGCCCGAGCACGACGGGACAAATCTTCAATCAGAATAGTTTTTTCACTGCCGGCCCAGGCACCCATACGCTGACGTTGACCCTGAATACCACCGGCGCGCAATGGGTGATATCTTGTTCAGTCGATGGAAATCAAGCAGGGTCAAGCTATACCTACACCACGCAGCCGACGATCACCGCGTTTGGAGTCACCCAACACACTCTGACTGCGCCCAGCGACATCCAATGGAATTCTATCTCGCTTCAGGCCTCTGGGACGCGTAGCACGAACGCGGTCAGCGCCACCGTCGATTTCGCAGACACCGGAGTGCCGCTCAACCCATCATTCGTCGGGTTGAGCTATGAAAAACAGGAATTGACCGGCAGTTTGTTCTCCTCGGCGAACACTCCGCTGATCCGTCTGTTCGGTTTGCTGGGTCCTGCCGTCTTGCGCATAGGTGGCGGCTCTGTGGATACAACCGCGTGGAACGGCATAGCGAACACGACTCCTATTACGCCGGCTGAAGTAGATTCCTTCGCCGGATTTGTGAAAGCGCTGCCTCCGGACTGGTCCGTGATTTACGGCATCAATCTTGAAACCAACACTCCCGCCAATGCCGCCGATGAAGCAGCTTATGCGGCGCACGACCTGAGATTCAAGTTGTTGGGCTTTGAACTTGGGAACGAACCTGAATTTTACTGGCCGTATAGCACTTTTCTTGCTAACTGGAATCCGGAGGAATCCGCCATCACATCCACAGTGCCGGGTTGGGACCACGGCACTGGCCGCCGCGGCTGGATCATGGATGGCGCAGACGCGGGACAAGGCCAATTATCGGCATACACGGACCCCTTTGCCGACAATGAGTCGGGCGTGGCTTCGCTGTTGACGCAACATTACTACGTGGGCTCCTCCGGCACGATGCAAACAATACTGCAGTATCCCAACTCAACCCTGGACAATTTAGTAACCAACATCGTCGGTGCAGCTAAGGGGAACCAAGCGCTCGGTGCTCGCATATCTGAATGCGGCTCCATTTCCGGTGGCGGATTACTCGGTGTGAGCAACGCCTTCGGCGCCGCGCTCTGGTCACTGGATTTCATGTTCACGATGGCGGAGAACGGCGGCCAAGGCGTCAACTTCCATGGTGGCGGCAAGAGCCCCTATTCGCCTATTAACGACAACGGCACGGCCGTCACGTCGGTGGGTCCAGAATTTTACGCAATGAAAATGTTTTCGCTGCTTCCGCGGTGGGGGCGCGTCGTTCCGGCCACCGTTACGCTGAATACAGACGCCAATTTCTCGGCGTATGGCGTGCGCGGCGCGAATGGTGCGGTCACCGCCCTGCTGAACAACAAGGAGGTGAATGACACGGTGTCGGCGAGCGTCAACTTGGGGCCGGATGTCTCCAGGGTCGCAGTGATCAGCCTGGCGGCGCCGAACCTCTTCGATTCCACCGGCCTTACGCTCGGCGGCGCGACGATCACCACAGATGGCCGGTGGAACGGTCACGTGCAAGCGATGCTAACAGCGACCGACGGCCAATTGACGGTGAACGTGCCTCCGGCAACCGCCTATTTGTTGATTCCTCAAAACCGCCATCGAGAACTCGAGCCACGGTGCCAATATTGCTCCCAGTTACGGTAGCTCTGGGGACGCTTTCCCCGTTTGGGAACAACGTCTCTGTCTTCTGTTAAACCGTCCCGCGCAAGCCTTGAGCATAAAACCCCGAGGCTTGCGCGGTTTTCTTACTGTTAAATAAACTAAAAGAATCACGTCATTCGCAACCGGAATCTGTTCGCTTCCCTTCTCCTTATCTTTTTTCCAAAAATCACGGTCAACGGGGATGGCGCTCATCTGGCCGGTTCCGGTATTAAGCTGGAATGCGATCGATCCGAACAAGCAATTTTATTCGATCTATGGCACACCCTCCGGGTCGCTGGCAAACGCTTATACACTCAGCAAGCAGAACAACGCCGGTTTCGTCTATATGACCGACGCAACGCTTGCCGACAACCCGTATGCTAGTTTGCCGGATTGCCTCTCGTCGGATTTGACCGATACCGCATCCTCGGGATACGACACGAGTCCGCCGACTACGCCGGACATGACGAGTTCCGGCTTGGCTTTTCCAGCATAAATGCCTCCGCATCGGCAGCGTAGAGTGTCCCAAAACTCGCCCAAAATCATCCAAAGGGCAGAGAGGGGGGCAGAGATCTCTATAGGTTGGGGCCAGCTCGCAAAATGAATATGATCCAGCCGAAAGCGCACAGACCAGCGAAATCGATCCACCCAGCATCGTAATGGAATAGAAGAACCAACTTCCGCGGCACAAAGGCTGGTTGATGCGGCGCGTTCCTCACTCCACATATCGTCTCCAGTTCCATGCAGGCTTTACGTTCGACCAGGCCGGCGAGATCGCAGGTTACCTGAAGGCGCTCGGCATTTCTCATATCTACGCTTCTCCTTACTTGCAAGCTGCGCCGGGCAGCACGCACGGTTATAACGTAGTCGATCATCAGAAGATGAACGCAGAACTGGGGGGTGAAGAGAGTCACCGGCGTTTCTGCCAACGGCTCAATAAACTTGGAATGGGCCAAGTGCTGGACATCGTTCCGAACCACATGGCAACCGGTCCGCAGAACCACTATTGGTGGGATGTTTTAGAGAATGGCCCATCCAGCCGCTTCGCAACGTGGTTTGACATTGATTGGCAATCGTCTGAGGTAAAGCTTCAGAACAAAATCTTGATTCCCGTGCTCGGAGATCAATACGGCCGGATACTGAGCGCCAATCAAATCACGATTGAACAGGATTGCGATCGATTTCAGGTCCGTTACATGGATAATCTCTTCCCGCTTGCGCCACGGTCGCTTGCAGTCCCGCTCTCGAAAGCAGCCGATTATGCAGACAATGCGGCTCTCAACTTTATTGCTGATAGTCTCGCCAGGCTTCCCACGCCGTCTTCATCTGACCATGAAGCGGTCCTCGCGCGTCACCGCGATAAGACGGTCATCTACGAGCTCTTGCGACGGCTTTGCGAAGAACGCTCTGAGGTCGCCAAGGCGATTGCACGTGCCACAAACGAGCTCAACCAGAACCACGATGCTCTTGACGAGTTCCTGAATTTTCAACACTACCGCCTTGCCTATTGGCGCACGGCCGATCAGGATCTTGGCTACCGCCGATTTTTCGACATCAACACGCTTGTTGGCCTTCGCGTCGAGCGCCTGCACGTCTTTGAAGCCACGCATCGTCGGATCTTGGAGTGGCTTACGAATGGCGTGCTGAACGGTGTACGCATCGACCATCCAGATGGCCTACGCGATCCGCAACAGTATTTTGAACGCCTGCGCGATCGCGCCCCGGATGCATGGATCATCGGCGAAAAGATTTTGGAACCGGAAGAGACCCTGCGTGAAGCCTGGCCGATTGAAGGGACAACTGGATACGACTTTCTGAATGTCTGCAATCGTCTTCTTGTTTACAGCGAAGGATTGCGGCAGCTCACGGGCATCTATGCAGATTTCACGGGAGGGCCGATCGACTTTCAAGCAATCGCTCACGACAAAAAACTGAATGTAGAGCATGAAGCGCTGGGAAGCGATGTGAATCGGCTCGCAAACTTGTTCGTCGAGATATGCGAAAACAACCGCGATCGGCGCGACTACACCCGCGCGGAGATCAGGCGTGCTTTGCGGGAAGTAGCGGCGTGCATGTCGGTCTATCGAACCTATATTGTTCCCGAACGGGATCAGATTACCGATGCAGACCGCTCCCAAATCGACCGGGCGGTTGCGAAAGCTAAAGCAAATCGTCCCGACCTTGACACCGGCCTGATGGATTTCATCGCAGACGTATTAGCGCTGCGGGCGCGTGGAGGATTGGAAACAGAGCTTCTGCTACGCTTCCAGCAGTTCACTTCGCCGGTTATGGCCAAGGGTGTTGAGGATACTGCTTTTTATTGCTTTAACCGGATGATCGGATTGAACGAGGTCGGCGGCGCTCCGGACCGTGAGGGTCTCTCAATCGATGACTTCCATACGTATTGCGCGCGCATGCACGCCTTACATCCCGAGACGATGAACACGCTCTCCACCCATGATACAAAACGGTCCGACGATGTCCGTGCACGGCTCGCTGTTCTCACCGAGATTCCTGGCCGATGGAAGTCTGCGCTGATTCGCTGGTCGCGAAAGAATGCCCAATTTAAAACCGGAATATTTCCTGACCCGAATACGGAATATTTTCTATATCAAACACTCATTGGCGCGTGGCCCATCTCCGCCGATCGCTTCACCGTCTATATGGAGAAAGCCGTCCGCGAGGCCAAACAACAGACTAGTTGGATCGCGCAGAATACCGAATTTGAAGAGGCTTTGCAGAAATTTATCCAACGGATCTTGGAATCGCAAGAATTTATCGCGGAGCTGGAAAACTTTGTTGCGAAGGTCCTGCAAGCTGGGCGCACAAACAGCCTGGCACAGACTCTCATCAAATACATGGCGCCCGGTATACCGGACACATACCAGGGAAGCGAATTGTGGGATCTGCATCTGGTCGATCCCGATAATCGCGCCCCGATCGACTATGAACTCCGGCAATCCATGCTGAGCGAAATTGAAAAAGGCATCGATGTGGAGGAGATCGTGCGGCGCTTTGACAGCGGAATGCCAAAGCTGTGGATAGCCTATCAGGCATTGCACCTGCGGAATGAGAAGCCGGAATGGTTCGGCCGAGAATCAACATATAATGCCGTGATTGCTGAAGGGCTGAAAAAGGAGCATCTCGTCGGCTTCCTGCGCGGCGATAAGGTTGCGACATTGGTCCCGCGATGGAACCTCAAATTGAGCGGAAGCTGGGCCGGAACGATAGTCAATCTGCCGGAGGGGTTATGGAAAAATCGACTCACCGGGGACACAGTGCAGGGCGGCCGCGTACGCGTCCAATCTCTCCTCCAGCGTTTCCCCGTCGCGTTGCTCACCCGGCCGGAGTAGTTTATGCATCGATTCGTGATATGGGCCCCGTTCGCAACCAGAATGACCGTTCAAGTGCATGAATCCGCACTTCCGATGGAGGGACCAGACGGGCAGGGTTACTGGCACCTTGATGTGAATGAGGCCGCATCGGGAACCGATTACGGTTATTTGCTCGACGAGGATGAGACGCCCTATCCTGACCCACGCGCCCAATGGCAGCCACGCGGCGTTCATGGCCTCTCGCGCATCTTTGATCACAGTGCTTTCTGCTGGACAGATGATCATTTTCAACCGTCGCCTCTCGCAAGCGCCATCCTCTATGAACTGCATGTTGGCACCTTTACCCCTGAAGGAACGCTCGATGCGGCGATCGAGCAGTTGGACTATCTGGCCGAGTTAGGCATCACTCATGTCGAGCTCATGCCGGTAGCATCCTTCGCTGGCAAGCACGGCTGGGGGTACGATGGCGTTGCTCTCTTTGCCGTGCACGAACCCTATGGAGGACCCGAAGCGCTCAAACGATTTGTCAATGCCGCACATGAAAAGGACCTGGCCGTCCTGTTGGATGTGGTCTACAACCACTTTGGTCCCGCCGGCAATTACACGGGAAAGTTTGGCCCTTATGTTACCGATTCGCACCACACTCCATGGGGTGGTGCGGTGAATCTTGACGATGCTGGCTCGCATCATGTGCGGCGCTTCTTTTGCGACAACGCGCTGATGTGGATGCGGGACTTTCACATCGACGGCCTGCGGATTGACGCTGTGCATGCATTTGTCGATCGCTCAGCAATCCATTTTCTCGAGCAGCTTGCCGCAGAAACGGAGGCTCTAAGCGCGGCTCTCAGGCGGCGGCTGGTGCTGATCGCCGAAAGCGATTTGAATGATCCGCGTATTGTTACACCGCGCGCGGCCGGTGGCTTCGGACTCGATGCACAATGGAGCGATGACTTTCATCACGCTCTCTTCGCGGTGCTCAGCCAGCAACGGGAGGGTGGATACTATGCCGATTTTGGGCTCATTGCGCAGTTAGCCAAAGCGATCGAACGGACATATGTTTACGATGGCGTGTACTCCCGCTATCGGAATCGCGTGCATGGCCGTCCGGCAGGGAATCTTTCGCAGCACTGCTTTCTCGGTTATATCCAGAACCACGATCAGGTCGGCAATCGCGCAATCGGCGACCGCGTCAGCCAAATCGCTGGACTTGACCGTGCCAAAATCGCAGCAGCATTCGTGCTGACCGGTCCATTCATTCCCATGATTTTTCAAGGCGAGGAGTGGGCGGCATCTTCGCCGTTTCAATACTTCGCTGATCATGACGATCCTCAGTTGGCCCGATCGGTTTCAGAAGGCAGAAAGAAAGAGTTCTCAGCGTTTGGCTGGAATCCCGATTCGATTCCAGACCCGGAAAGGCGCGAAACTTTTGAGCGGTCGAAACTGAACTGGCAAGAAAGAACCCAGCCTGAACATGCAGAGATGCTCACTTGGTATCGCAGTCTCATTCGGCTCCGCCGCGCTACCCCTTCTCTCAATAACGGCGAGCCCGGCCACACGCGCGTCATCTACGACGAGCAGGCGAAGTGGCTTTGTATGACACGCGGATCCATTCAGGTATGTTGCAATCTAGGGGAATCTCACAAAAATTTCAACTTGCCAGACGGCAGCCGTCTCGTGCTCACCTCATGCGACAGGCTACAGTGGAGTAACGGCTCCATCGTTGTCCCGAGGGATACTGTTGTGGTGATCGAGAACCCCCTGAACTCAAAAATGCCGAATGGTTTCGACCTGACCTGACGCAGAGGAATCGTGCGTAGCAGCGCCGCGTTCGCCGGACCGTTCCACTCGGCTTTCGAGCGAGCGGCTCACCAGGTCGCGGGAACCGAGCCCCACAGCCAAAGCTAGGGTAAGAACAATCCCTCCGAAGAGAATGCCGAAAGCCAATTCCACAATATCTCCGCCTACCTCCAGGTGATCGAGGACCATGGCGGCAGTCAAAACCAGCACCAGCCACTTGACGCCGAGCGAAAGAAAGCGAGCATATTGGAGCTGCGCATTCACTGCACCGATGAGTACCGAACGTGCAAGAAAGCGGGCGATGAGGTTGCCGGCAATCAGCAGAAGAATCGCGCCTACCGCATGGGTGAAGTAAGGAAGCAGTGCAATCGGAAGCGGCGCGCCTGCTGCGTAAGAGGTATCGAATGCGGCTACTCCGATGATAAGTCCCACAAGCACGCATATCCAAAATGAGACTCGGGCCGCAAGATCTGTAGGAGAACTTGACGGAGTCCACTCTACGTTGCCCCGGCTCCTCGCCATGCGGTCGTCGAACTTGAACCAGATCAGGATGCGGCGCAAGATGGCGGAGATTGCCATTCCAATCAAGCTAAACACTGCAAGAGCCACAAAAAACGCAAGGATTCCTGGCAGCACGGCGATAAACAGCGAGAGCACTCGATACAGCGACTGGTTGAGCGCGGCCGACATATGATGCCAGATCGATGTGTTGTCTGCAAATGCAGGAGGCACAACCTCGTATGGGTTTTCCTGAAAGATAACAGCAAGCATGTTAAGCATACTGACTCCTTAAGCCCTCTTCCTCGATGAAGACCAATGCCTTCCTCGGCCGGCTCTTTGCAAGTGCCGAAGCGCCCGCGCGAAGATCGCATAGAGAGCATTCATGAGTTGAACCGATCCGGCCAGCGCCATCGCGAAACCATGTACGGTTTATCGGCTTCGAAGGCTGCCGCCACTGCTTCAATATGCCTTTCGGAACTGGTTCCGGCGGCGGTGATGTTAATGTGCCCCGCAACCCATGCCAGATAAAGTGGAATGAGCGCTCCAAGCAGATGCCCGCGGTTGATGGTGCGGAGCCTGAAAGCAATCAGAAAATCAAACACGATCCTCGCCCAAAGCATCTCCGGCATGCGGAATGCCGCCGGATCGGCAACGGAAAGTCGTTTCAAACTGAGCAGCGAGTTCGGCGGCAGTACCAGCGACCAAATCTCCTGAAGATTGGTATACGCAAAACGGAAAGACTCCACCATGCGCACCACTTCAGCCGCGCTTTCAACACGCAGCGGCTCATCGGGAAATATCCGTGGCGGGGGCAGGCGTCGCGGACGCTGCCAGACGGCTGCCTTCGCCTCTATATCCGCAAAGAGCGATCCAGTCACGAGAGAAAGAATCGCGTTCACATCGGTTTCCGCCGGCTGCGGCAGAGCACGCAAGCCGACATCGTAGTCATCCATCGCGTATCCCGCAACAATTGCTTCGTTCACCGGCCAGATAAGGGTGTCCGGTTGGCTTGCGGACGTGAAGCGCTGGGCCGCTGCGGCAAGTCGCTCCGTCATTCTGAGCGACATGCCCAGATCGATCGCTTGCGGAAAGCGAATGCGCGTTGCAAACAAAGAGCGCGTGAGCGGATAAAGGATCGCCGAATTGATGAGACCGGCATGTGGCGGCAACGTGTAGCGCGGCAAGGCCAGATCAACTCCGGAAGCGAGCACGGCATTCGCCAATTCACGCAAGGCGGATGGCGTCAACGAACCAGGCCCCGGCCCCAGCATAAGAACTGCGCGCACATTTTCTTCACGCGCTAGCTGGAATGCATGGACGAAATCCGCCGCAGTCGAAGCCCAGGCAGCGTTGGTCGGCGGAGCAACAATGACTCGAAGCGCGGGGAAGGCGCTCGAAGCGAACTCGTTCTGTGTAGCCACAAGAACACTGTCGGCAGGAAACGCCGCTGCTACGTTCGCCAGCAGGTTTTCAAATTGCTCCTGGGCCATAGCCGCTACCGTCACCAGCAAATGCGCCTGTGACGCAGCGGAAGCGGCACTCACAACGGGGATTGGATCTGCAGTTGCCATTCGTATCGAGCAAACTCACCTTGTTTCAACGCACTTAACCTTTATCAGAACAAGGAACTCCTTATAGCGTTAGGATGCCCGAAATCGGGATGCGAAGCCAAGCCGGGCGGTTGTTCAGTTCATAAAGCAGTTCGTAGAGCGCTTTTTCGAGCAGATAAGCATTGAGTAAAGCCTGCGAAGCATCCGGCGGCCCCAGAAGGGCAGGATTCACCCGGACGGTCTCTTGATATCCACGAAGAAATTGCGATGAAGCCGCATGTTCCCATTGCTGCGCCCAAGCGAGAAGTGCATCCGATCTGGTTGCATCCATGTCGCCTGACTCGGCAACAAACCGGTTCCATGCGAAATGAGCAGCGTAGGAGAAAGACCGCATCATACCGGCTACATCCTTCAACGGCGACTGCTTTCGACGCCGCTCCGCGAGAGAGCGCGCTGGCTCGCCTTCGAAATCGAGAAAGACGAAATCGCCATCCTCTGTTTCGTGCGCGGTATTTGTATCTCCCGATCCTCCGCTTGTTCGCAATGCCTGGCCCAAGTGAAAATCACCGTGAATGCGAATGCGCTGGCCTGCGGCCGGCAGCGATGCAATTGCGCGCGCACGGGTAACCAATTCCGGACGCCGTGAGAGAAGCAATGCTCCGGCATCCGCCGCAGTCTCATCCAGTGTGGCGAGCTGGGCCCTGAGCGCATCCAATGTTTCCTTGAGCTGAGACCCGATCCGATCTGCGTCGCGCGTCAGATCATCCTGTGTTGCAGGATCCGCAGCAAACGCTGGATCCTCCGATGACGTTGCCAAGGCAAGATGCATTTCCGCCGTGCGCCGGCCGAGAAGCGCCGCCGCCTTCAGCGATCTACGTGCAGGCTCCAATGTTTCCGGCAGTGCCTCCAAATCGTGCAAGAAACCCGATCTCGGAAGCTCATGCAAGTCTGCCAGATCATTTATGCGCAACAATGCATCGGCAATCTGATGCAAGAACCAATCCCAACCGTCGCCCTGGTTAGCAATCAATCCCTGCAGCATAGCAATCGTTGTCTTCTCGCCATCAACCGGCGTAACGGATATTTCACCCAGAAACGGCGCGATGCGCGGGAAATGTGCAGCCTCAGTGAGAAAGCGGCCGATCTCTACATCAGGATTTTCGCCCGGCTGCAGCCGCCGGAAAAGTTTCAGAATGTATGCACTGCCGTAGAGAATCGACGTGTTGGACTGTTCCGCTGAACCGATGTGCGATGGCAGCCGCGGCGCACCATGGCCCTGAACAAAAGCACTGGACGCACGCGCATCCAATCGTCCTCCAAGCGGAATGGGATTGCCGGCGCTTGGGGACTCACGGGGCTGCGAGCGCTGTGCGCCGGCCGAAGGCTGCGTAGGAGCAATGGATCGCGGTGGCGCGGCGGCCTCACCCGGCTGAGCGGTTAGAGGCGCGGGAGTAACTGAAGATCCCGGTTCGTGTTGCGATCCGGCAGAATCTTCTGGAGCGATTCCAGAGTTTGCTAAGTCTTCCGTCCGTACGCCTTCGGCTCGTGAGAAAAAGGTCTTGGCGTCCCCGCTCGGCGTCATGTCGGTCGCGTGGACGGCGCGTCCATTAGCGAGTGCGAGCGTCGTGTTGCACTCGATCAGCCTGAATAAAGCCTGATGAAAGTCCTCTCGCGATGCCACATCATGCAAGACGACCGGGCCTGAGGCAGAACTAAGCGTGGCCAGAACGTTTGCCGGAAGGCTTTCAATCACCTCTTCCCCTTCGCGATCCACACTGAGCGCCAGTGGAATTTGATAGATATCCTCAGAGCCGTCCGCATACGCGACCTCAATGAAGAAAAGTGCCGGAGAAACGACGCCTGTGCGCAACGAGTCCAGCGCGTTGAGACATGTATCGTCGGCTGCCGGACGAAGCTCTACCCAGTTGCGAATGTGCGCAGATTGAATCTTGCGCGTTTTGCCGCCAAACCACCGTTGCTGCGGCAACCAGCCGGGCAATGACTCTTCTAATACCGCCGCGCCGCGGTCCGCAAGGAAGCCCCTCCACCCATTGTTCAACGCGTCCATCCCAATACGCATACCTGCTGGCGATTCGCGCTGTGTTTCCCTCCGATCCTCGGATACCGCTCCCGCCTCTCGTTGAGGAGCTTGCATTTCGAGCCACAAGAACGCATAGGGGGCAAGCGTCAGGGAATACGGAGCTTCGGTAATCTCCGGAAATCGAACATAACCGATCATCTCCACAGGTTCCATCCCCGCATAGCCGGAGAGATCGAGAGACACGGGCTGAGCAAAGCGGCTGAGATTCGCCACGCAGAGCACTGTCTCCTGTGTGCCGTCGCCGAGGTCCAGTTTGCGCAGATACCCAAGAATCTTGCGGTTCGAAGGATTCAGAAAAGTCAGCGTCCCGCGCCCGAAAACCTGAAAGAGCTTACGCAGAGCGATCATGTTGCGGGTCCAGTGCAGCAGGCTCGATTGATCGCTGAGTTGCGCCTCCGCATTGACCACCTGATAGCCGTAGATGTAGTCCATAACGACTGGAAGATACAGACGCGCGGGGTCACACTTCGAAAAACCTGCATTGCGGTCCGATGTCCATTGCATCGGCGTGCGCACGCCGTTCCGGTCGCCGAGATAGATGTTATCGCCCATCCCGATCTCATCCCCGTAGTAGAGAATGGGCGTGCCGGGAAAGCTGAGTAAAATCGAGTTCAGCAACTCGATGCGCCGGCGGTTGTTATCCACCAGCGGCGCAAGCCGCCGCCGTATCCCAACATTGACGCGCATACGCGGGTCGGCGGAATAGGCAAAGTACATGTAATCACGTTCATCGTCCGTAACCATTTCTAGCGTCAACTCATCATGATTGCGCAGGAACAGCCCCCATTGACATGTGTCGGGAATCGGCGGCGTCTGCGCCATAATGTCTGTGATGGGCAGACGATCTTCCTGCCGAAGCGCCATATAGATGCGCGGCATGAGCGGAAAATGAAACGCCATGTGGCACTCATCGCCATCGCCAAAATACGGGCGCACGTCGGCTGGCCACTGATTGGCCTCCGCAAGGATGAGGCGATTCGCATAGTCTGCATCGATTGCAGCACGAATCATCTTAACCACCGCGTGCGTCTCCGGCAGATTCTCGCACGAGGTTCCGTCGCGTTCGCAGAGATACGGAATGGCGTCCATGCGCAGAGCATCCACTCCCATGTCGAGCCAGAAACGCATGGCCTTGAGCACCTCTTCGATGACCCGCGGGTTATCGAAGTTGAGATCGGGCTGATGCGAGAAAAACCGGTGCCAGTAGTAAGCCTTTGCGGTTTCGTCCCAGGTCCAGTTCGACTTCTCCGTGTCCGTAAAGATGATGCGTGCGTCCCTGTAGCGCTTATCCGTGTCCGACCATACATACATGTCGCGCTGCGGTGAGCCGGCCGGAGCAAGCCGAGCTGCCTTGAACCACGGATGTTGATCGCTGGTGTGATTGATTACCAGCTCGATCATCACCTGCATGTTGCGCTGGTGTGCGGCGTCGAGAAATGCCTTGAAGTCGCTTAAAGTTCCGTAGGACGGATTGACATCGGTGTAATTGGAAATGTCGTAACCGTCATCGCGTAGCGGCGAAGGAAAGAATGGCAGAAGCCAGATGCACGTGATGCCGAGATCTTGGAGATAGTCCAGCCGCGAGAGCAGTCCCGGAAAGTCACCGATTCCATCGTTGTTGGAGTCGGCGAACGCGCGAACATGCAGCTCGTAGATAATTGCGTCTTTGTACCAGAGAGGATCAGTCGCGCTTGCCAGTCTCTTCACGTCCCAGATCTCCAGGCGCCCCGGAAGTGTACGCTGTCCGGGTGCGGTTTGTGCACCATACTCATCGCATGATTCGAAAGATGTGTGCGGGCTGGACACCCGGCCGCAGCGCTATATAGTTCCGGCGGTCGCGCCATGTGTAGCTCTGTTCGGATAGAAGGTCCTCGACGACAAACGCCTCCCCTGGCGAGATTCCGATCTGGCTCAGATCAAGATCTGTCCAGCCGGTTTGTTCGTTGAAGGCGTCAAGATTAACGGCTACCAGGACCGTATTTTCAGAACCGGGCGTCGATTTCGAGTAGCAAAGCAGATTGGGATTGTCGATCGAATGAAAGTGAAGCGACGAGTTTGCATGCAGCGCGGAATTCTCGCGGCGAATACGGTTGAGCGCGGTAATCAAAGGAACCAGCGAACCTGGCGCATTCCGATCCCGCTGACGAATTTCGTACTTCTCGCTGTTGAGATATTCTTCTGATTCGGCCTTCCCCGGAGCCGGTTTTGCCGGCGCGTTCTCCGCCAGCTCATATGCCGGTCCATAGATTCCGTAATTCGAAGAGAGTGTCGCAGCCAGGATGACTCTTTGCGCAAATGCGGACCGTCCGCCTTCCTGAAGAGTTTTATGCAAGATGTCCGGCGTGTTCGGCCAGAAGTTGGGCCTGAAGAATTCGCTGACCGGCGGCCGCGTGATCTCTTCGAGATAACTGATGAGCTCTGCCTTGCTATTGCGCCACGTGAAATAGGTATAGGACTGCGTGAATCCACGCTTGGCTAACCCATACATTACATGCGGCCGCGTGAATGCCTCGGCAAGAAAAATCACTTCAGGATACTTGCTGTTCAGCTTACCAAGGCACCACTCCCAAAAGGGCAGCGCTTTGGTGTGTGGATTATCGACCCGAAAAACACGCACGCCGTGCTCAATCCAAAACTCAAAAATGGAATACAATTCTCCCCACAATCGCCGCCAGTCCGGCGATTCGAAATTGAGCGGATAAATATCCTGATATTTCTTCGGCGGATTTTCCGCATACTGGATCGAACCGTCAGGCCGAATCATGAACCAGTTTGGATGCTCTGTGACCCACGGATGGTCCGGAGAGCACTGAAAGGCGATGTCGAGCGCAATCTCCACTTTGTAGTTCTTTGCGGTTGTAACCAGGTGATCAAAGTCAGCAAAAGTGCCGAGCTGCGGATGAATTGACTTATGCCCGCCGCAATCACCGTTCTGCTTTGCGCCAAGAGTTTCACATGGGAAAACTTCTTTGTCGCCGATCGCCCACGGGCTTCCAGGCGCGGCGGAGCCGGCGTTCACGCTATTATTTGGCCCTTTTCGAAACGCACGACCGATGGGGTGGATTGGAGGCAAGTAAAGAACGTCGAATCCCATGCTTGCAATCTCCGGCAACTGCCTTTCCACGTCGGTGAAGGTTCCATGCTGGCCAGGAACGGGCGATGCGGAACGTGGAAATATCTCGTACCACGATGAAAAGCACGCCAGTTCTCGGTCAACCGCAACGGGAAATTCTATCTCGCACTGTGTAGCGTGGCGCAGATCGGGATAATCGGCCAGCGATCGATGAAGTTCCCCGCTAAGCGGATATTCATAGATGCTCCGATTCTCATCGGCGAGTTGGTTGAGCAGCTTGGCTGCCTCGGTGAACCGTCTGGCATCTGCGCCGCGAGCCCTGAGTGAAGCTTCGTGAAGCAGAATCGCCCCTGATCGAAAAGCGAGCGGCAGATCACGCGCACTCGATTCCGCATCTGGATTGCCGCGGTCGGTTTCGGAAGCCTGCGCGCCAAGCCGTTTCTTCAGATCGCTGGCCCAAGTTTCGAAGTGATCGATCCAGCCTTGAATCGTGAAACTCCACAAGCCGATCTTGTCCACGCGGAACGCTCCGCTCCACACATCGTTGCCTTCGGCTTGCATCGGCGTGAATCGCCACCGCCGCTCGGTCTTGTGGCGATAAAGAAGGCGCGCCGCCAGCAGGTCATGCCCGTCTGCGTAGATCGCCGCGGAGACCGCCACTTCATCGTTCACAATCCGTCGCACCGGATGCCTGCCGCCCTCGATATGGGGGGCAATGCCTTCAATAACGACACGCCTGGGCCCGTCTGTAAACTTCATCACCCTCGTTCCTCAACCGCGAATCTAGCTGCGACGGACTCTAGCGATGGTGAAAGCATCGAAGACGCAGATGGAGCAATAGACCCTGAGTAAACAGCGCGTGATAGGAAAGATGCAGATTTGCGTTGGCGGGTTACTCGCGGCGGGAAAGAATTGGAACGTGGTCTGTAGCCGGGCGATCGTGCTCGTTCAAGAAGCTCTCTATCATTGGCACGGAGGCAGATCTGTGTCACGCTGGAACACGGTCAAGCGTGCTGGCACATTGCAGAACCGGTCTTGCCAGCAGGCTATCCACTTTATTGCGTGGGCGCAACCGCAATTTTCGAAACGCATCAACTTTCGAAACACATCAGCGTTTTTTTGCCGATTTTGCGGCGGACTTTTTCTCCGGCGCCTTGGAATGCTTGAGCGGATGCGACGCTTTGCCGGGTTTCGCGGCAGCCTTATGCGCTGGCTTGGCCTTGGGTGCAGCGTGCTTCGCGGCAGAAGCCTTGCCCTGCGCTTTAGCTGCGCTCTTTGCAGCAGTTTTCACCACAGCCTTGCCTCGCGGTGAAGCGGCGGCGGCTTTACTCTGCGCAGTCTGCTTCTTGGCTGGCGCTTTGCCCGCTGCTGGCTTGGCCTTGCTCGCCGAAGCCGCCTTGGCTCCACTGGCTGCGGATTTTGGTGCGGGCACGGTCTTTGCCTTTACTTCGGATTTAGGTTGATCCGTGGGCCCAGCCTTTGCCGTCTTAGCCGGCGCTTCCATCGCCTGTGCAGCAACGACGGGCTTCGCCGTAATTTTACGTGCCGCCTCAGGGGGCTTGGCCTCGCCTTTTTTTGCGGCGGGCTTTTTAGCAGCAGGTTCCGGCTCCGTCTCCGCCTCCTGCTCATCTTCCTCTTCGGGCTCATCTTCTGCAGATTCCGATTCCAGATCCCTCTTGGGCATGCTCAGACCCAAGTCCATCTCGTCCTCATCGCCGTCCGCCTCCTCCAGGTCCTCGTCTCCGGCGATTGCGTCTTCCTCCTCTTCATCCTGCCCATACGCGTGTCCCTTAAGCTTGGACTCTGCACTCCGGCGAGCGCGGGTTCTTTTAATGCTGACCTGCGGGGGTGGCGCTGGCGGCGAATGCGGCTCCAAATAGGCGCGCATCTCCTCCGGGGTGGTCAAACGGCCATCAATTAATTCGAGGAAGATCGAGTGAACCAGTTCCGCATAGCCCGGCAGCTCGGGCGTAATCCGCATCTCCTGCATCAAGGCATAGGGAACACGCTGGCGCGCCTCCGGCCACACCTTCAGGAAGAGATTGAACCGCTCCTGAACAGCAGGAACTTTGCTAGTAAATCCAAGCCAAAGTACAGCTTCCGGATCATAGCTCGTAAACAGCTTGAAGCTCGCCGAAGGCACAGCGTTCTGTTTAGCCAGCAGCGTCTTCGCAAATCCCGCAGCTGCCGCATCGAGGCTGTTCCACTCCTCTACAAATCCCGGCCTGAGCATCAGCTTCTTGAGTGCTGTCAGATCCTTCGGCGCCAGCTTCGCGGTCAAAAGCTGCATCTGGGCTGCCGACATGTCGGGGTGCACACCCTGCATCTGGAGCTCAACTGCCAGCTCATGCAGTGCTTTCAATTTCTCCTCGTCCGCCTTGGAAACCGTCCATGCCGGACAAAGAACTTTCATCCACCCCTCATTCTCAAGCGCTTGCAGCACCTTCAGACCATCTTCTTCGTGGCCAATCTGTTCCAACTCCTGACTGCGCGCATGAGAGGAAAAAGATTCGATGACGCCCTCAATCTTGGCGTTCTCATACCGGGAAAACGTCCTCGGGTCCATCTCCCAACCCAGGCGGGCGCGGTACCGGGTAGCCCGGATCAGCAATGCGGGCTCTTCCAGGAACCCGTAATTGGAAACCAGGCGCAGAGTTCGCGATTCGATATCCGCCGCCCCATTCAACGGGTCCATTAGAAGACCGAAAGACCCTTCGTTCAGCGAGAGGGCCATGGAGTTTGCCGTAAAGTCCCGGCGCCGGAGGTCCTCCTGGATTGAAGCGGAATGGAAGACCGGATGCCCCGGTTTCGGGTACTCCACGCGATGCGTACTGATCAGATCAACCCTGACGGTGCCCGGGAAACAGAGATAAAGGCTCCGCGAGGATTCCTCCTCGCCCCACACCTTGGCCCCTAATTTCTCCAGTGGTTTCTTAAGCTTGAGTGCGTTTCCATGAATTGCCACTTCAAGTTCGCGCACAGCATGTCCGCTGGTAAGGTCCCGGACTGCATCTCCCGTGAGGAAAAGGATCGTGCCCGCCTCTCGCGCAGCTTCCCGTAAATGATTCAGCGCATTACGCTGATCCGCCGAAAGGCGGTGCTCCAGCAGATAGATGTAATCAGGCATCCGTTCCTCTGCCTCCGCCGTCTTAATTCGCCTCCAAGTGCCTGATGCTGCTGCTTTTATCAAGCTGGAAGGGCAGAACCAGCAAACCTGTACATTAACACAACCCGGCCCCGCTTTACTAGGCCTAACGCAAAGAGATTAGGAGTGTTGCGCCCACTGAATTAATACCGCAGGTTTGGAGTGACCCCTGAAGTGATCACTGACCGGACCTGACGATGAACAAAAAATGGCGGTCGACCGGATACTGGCCTACACAATTCGGCGGGATCTGGCCGGCTCTTCATGCGAAAATCCAATCGGATGGCCTCTGCCCGCAAACCCGTGATCATACGCAAGTTCTCCAGGGATTGGTTCGCCGGCTACGCGGATGCGAGCCTCGGACGGGATTTGGCAGAACTGGAGATTCTCGACCTCACAGGAAAAGTGATGCGAATGGCCTGGGACCAGGTGAAATGGGTCTGCTATGTCCGCGAACTCCCCTCCGCTTCAGCAGACCAGACAAACCCGGAGCGGCTCTTACGCAAGCACTTCTCGATCCGTCCTAGAACTGCCGGCCTTTGGCTCCGCCTGAAACTTGCCGATGGCGATGAGTTGGAGGGGCTGGCTGCCAATGATCTGACCTTGGTGGAGGGTCCTGGTTTGCTGCTTATCCCTCCCGACACCCGTTCCAACACGCAGCGTATTTACATTCCCCGCTCTGCGATTCAGGCTCTGGAGGTGCTCAGCCTCATCGGCGCCCCTGGCCGCAAACGCGCCGCGCCCGTTCCAGCCGGATCTGGCCAACCGGAACTTTTTCCGGGAGAATCAGAAGTTTCCTAGAAATGACTGTGGATTGGTTCTGCCGCCTGCGCCAATATCTCTGTATAGAAACTGGTTACCAGTCTGAGCACCCCCTCATCCGTGTAACGTTCCATAACCCGGCGGCGTGCCGCGCGGCCCAAGCAATCGCGCAGCTCAGGGTTATTGAGAAGTTCGAGCACAGCCTGCCTGATCGCCGCTGGCGAGCCCGGCGGGATCAGCAATCCCGTCACACCGGACACAATCGAATCACGTGAGCCTGTCGTGTCTGTCGTAATGACGGGAAGCCCGGTGGCCGCCGCTTCGAGAACAACATTCGGAAAGCCCTCCCGCCACGTCGGCAGGACCATCACGTCCATGGCGCGATAGTAAGGCGCGGCGTCGTGTACGAAACCCGTCAGATGAACGCGCGGATGTTGCATGATCCCTCGGCGCACCGCGGGCGCCAGCGCATCTTCTGCATCATCGAACCAACCCACCAGTAACAGCCGCGCCGAAGGCTCGGTGTGCAAAATTGTTTCGAAAGTTTCGACCAGTTCCGGCACACCTTTGTCCCGGGTCAACCGTCCCACGAAGCCGATTACGCGATCTTCGCGCGAGAAACCCAACCGGATGCGCATGTCGCCCGGTCCGGGCGAAAACCGGTGTACGTCAACGCCGCCGCTGCTGCCGTCTCCCAGTACAAGCAGTTTCTTACCCGGTGCCACGCGCAGCGCCAGCGCCTCCGCACGCAGGCTTTCGCTGTTGCATAGCACCACGTGTACGCACGCGGCGGCTAACTTTTCCGCTGCCAGCAAAATACGCCGTTTGAGGCCCCTGGCGGTTTCCAGGCGCAGCCCGCGCAGCACATAGACCCGCAGCGGAATTCCGTGCAACCAAGCCGCCAGAGAACCCAGCAGTCCTGCCTTCGGCGTGCTGAACTCAACCATATCCGGCTTGCACTTCCCTATCAATCGCCAGAGCCGCACCAGCGATACCAGATCGGCAAGAGGCGCGATCTCCCGGCGCATGGGAATCGCAACCGCTTCCACTCCTGCGCGCTCGGCAGTTTGCTCCAGCAACTCGCCGGGGCTCGCCACGACGATCACTCGAAATCCAGCCTCACGTAGCGCCTGGAGCCGCCCACGCAGGACCAGACACGTCTGTGAATGTGTAATACCCACCAGGATCAAAGGCCTTCGGGCAGACCGGCTGGGCAGGGCGGCAATCACCTGCTGAACCGCAGAAGCTGCCATAAGGAGCCTACGTTTCTGGGGGATGGATCAGATTGGTTGGGGAGAGAACAATGGAACTGTATCACTACAAAACAAAAAATGGCGAGGAATTTGTAGATGGATTAAAAAATCCTCGTACATTAGAATCTTTTTCCCCCGACACTTTGGATTTTTATGGCGCGGAACCTTAGGGTCCTCTTGCTGATTCCTCATCTGGGCGGCGGCGGCGCGGAGAAAGTTGCTGCACTGTTAGCCCGGGGATTATGCAAAACAAAATACGAAGTTCACCTGGCCACGATCACCCCCAATGCGGCCGGTGCGGAACCCCTCCCGCCAGAAGTCGCCGTTCATGAGCTCGGTGCACATAGAATCCGCGCAGGAGCCTTCCGATTGGTATGCCTGGCGCGCCGGCTCAAGCCCGATGTGATCCTGTCTGGCATGTTTCACCTCAATTTTCTGGTTCTTTTACTTCGGCCTTTTTTCCCACGACAAACCCGGGTTCTCATCCGGCAAAACGCAACGGTCTCTTCGGCCTTGGCCTCCGGTGATCTCTCCTGGTACATGCTGTTGTTGTACCGGTTCACGTATCGCTGGGCCGACCGCATCATCTGCCAGTCACAGGCCATGGCTGATGACCTTGCCTCGGAGCTCAACATCCGGAAAGACCGGATTCTTGTTCTTCCCAATCCTGTCGACTTCGACGGAATCCGCGCGGCAGCTTATGCTTCACCTTCAAAATCAGTTCCATGGTCCGGCGTGGGACCGCGTCTGCTTGCCGTGGGAAGACTCGCACCTGATAAGGGTTTCGACCTGCTGCTGGAGGCGTTTGCCGCTGTACGGGAAAGGTACCGAGATGCTGAACTCATCATCGCGGGCTCTGGCCGGGAAGAATCGGCGCTCCAATTGCAATGTCACTCGCTCGGCCTGGAAGGCGCGGTGCGCTTCACCGGCTATGTCCGGCGGCCGTATGATCTCTACGCCGGCGCTTCCCTCTTCGCGCTCTCTTCCCGCCAAGAAGGCATGTCCAATTCACTTCTGGAAGCCGCCGTTGCCGGTCTGCCAATCGTCGCCACGCCGGCGTCGGACGGCATCGTCGATCTGCTGCGCAGCTTGGATGGCGCTTGGCTAGCGCAGGAGACCACCGGCGCGGCGCTTGCCTCCGCTCTGCTGAAAGCCCTTAGCCAACTCGGCCCAGGGCAACGGTTCCGCCGCTCCTTTTCAAACGAATTCGCCTTCGAATCGGCGATTGAAAGGTATGAAGAACTGATCGATGATGTCGGCACACAGCCTGAGCCAAACCACATTGCTCTTGTCATCCCGACACTTGACCGGATCGGCGGAGCAGAACGCCATGTG
>JASHQE010000091.1 GCA_030037705.1 Acidobacteriaceae bacterium
CGACTTCGGGCAACTCTCCCAACGTGCTGCGCGCGCTGGAACTGAGCCGCGCGATGGGTATTACGACGATCGGCCTGACCGGAAGAACCGGCGGCAAGATGCGCGGCCTCTGCGATTATCTGATCGCGATCCCTTCGGATGTAACGATGTATATCCAACAGGCGCATCTCGCGCTCGAACACATCTTCTGCCTGCTCGTGGAATGCCATTTCTTTGCCGCCGACGAAGCGAATGTGCTGCGCGAAGCCTCCGAGGCCTGCGAATAATGGAGGCAATTGTTCTTGCCGGCGGCCTGGGAACCCGGCTCGCCGGAAAGCTCAACGGCGTGCCCAAGCCGATGGCGCCGGTCGCAGGCCGGCCATTTCTCGAGATTCTTCTGAACCAGTTGCAACGCGCGGGTTGTACGCGCGCGTTGCTTTCCGTGGGCCATCTTCATCACGTCATCAAGAATCACTTTGGCGATGAGTTCCGCGGCATGCGCATTTCCTATTCGATTGAGAGCGCTCCGCTCGGCACAGGCGGCGCGATTCGCTCGGCATTGCAGGCGATCACAGAAAAATCAGCGCTGGTGCTGAACGGCGACACGTTTCTCGATGCGGACTACGCGGCGATGCTGCGCTTTCACGAAACGCGAGCAGCCGCGCTGACGATGGCTGTAACGCACTGCACCGATATCGCGCGCTACGGCGGCGTCATTCTCACAGATGGACGCATCACCGGCTTCCAAGAGAAAGGCCGTTCGGGACCAGGCTGGATCAATGCGGGTGCCTACGTAATTGATAAGGATTTGCGATGGCCCGCGCATCTCCAAGAAAAATTTTCGTTCGAGACGGATTTTCTCGCGCCGGAGATTGCCCAGCTTACTCCCGCATCGTACGAGGTGGGCGGATTTTTTCTCGACATCGGCATTCCGGAAGATCTCGATCGCGCGCAGACAGAATTACAAAAATTTAGCTAGTATCCCGAGTCTGAAGTTCGCGTCCTAATTTCGCTGTCGTCCTGAGCGAGGTTTGCCGCGTATTTCGCGGCAAACGGAGTCGAAGGATCTGCGGTTGTTTCTCAACGAACTTCGGATTCACCACACTTGTTTGTAGAAACTGCATATCCCTTTCGACTTCGCTCAGGACAGGCTTTCGATTCGTCGCCCGCCGCCGCGGACGACTCGCCCAGATGACAATGCCAGGGTGGCCTTGTTTCCTATTCCTGATTCTCTACATCTACACCACTTCATTGCGCGCAATCACCTGCCTATACCACTCCGCGCTCAGCTTTGGCGTGCGCTTCTCGGTCTGAAAGTCCACATAATGAATGCCGAAGCGCTTGCTGTAGCCATCGGCCCATTCGAAGTTGTCGAGCAGGCTCCAGAGAAAATAGCCCTTCACCGGATACCCTTCTGAAGTTGCGCGCTGCAGATGCGTGAGGTAGTTGCGCAGGAACATGAGCCGGTCGATATCGTTGATCTGGCCTTCGGGTGTGACCACATCGTCAGAAGAGCAACCATTCTCAGTAATGTAAAGCGCCTTGGGATGCCAGAGATCGCAGACGTTGCGCACGGCCCAGTAGATGCCCTCCGGGCCCAGCGTGATCCACGGCGAGTACATGTGCGGATAGGAGTCAGGAAGTTTTTCGATCCGGTACCCGTGCGGTGATGCATCGGCGCACACATACTCGGGCTGATAGACATTATGGCCGACAAAATCGAGCGGGCTGCCGATGGCCTTCATATCGCCAGGTTCGGCTTTGGGCGCGTTCTCGCCTTCGCGCTCCAGATAGAACTCCGGATATTTGCCTTCCATCACCGTGGTAAGGAACGCAGCGTTTTCCATCCGCGTGGCGTGGCGCGCAGCCTCGATGTTCGCGTCGTCCTCGATCACCGGCGCAAAGACTCTGGCATTCTCAGCCAGCCCCACCTGCACCGCGTCTTTCGCATTCGCGCGGATCGCCTGCACGCCCAGGCCATGCGCGAGAATGCCGTGATGGCGCACCTGGTTCGCTTCGCCATCGGACAGCTTGAGGCCGGGCGCAAACCGCCCCTCGCGGTAGCCGAGATCGGTAAAGCAGGTGAACTCGTTGATGGTCATGAAGTGGTGCACGCGGTCAGAAAAATGGCGGGCGATGAAGCCGGCGTACTCGGCAAAGGCCAAGCAAGTATCGCGCGATTGCCAGCCGCCGGGCAGCGCCTGCGGCAGGTCCCAGTGGAAGAGCGTGATGTACGGCGTGATGTTGTTGGCGAGCAGCTCATCAATCACGCGGTTGTAGTAATCGAGGCCGATAGGATTCGGCTCACCCTTACCTTCAGGAAACACACGCGACCAGGAGATGGACATGCGGTAACCGCGTGCGCCCAGGTCTTTGAGCAGCCGCACATCTTCTTTGTAGCGGTGATAAGAATCGTCGGCAACGTCGCCGGTGTCGCCGTTGTGCGTCTTGCCGGGCGTGTGCGAGAAGGTATCCCAGACGGAGGGTCCGCGGCCGCCTTCGGCAGCACCGCCCTCGATCTGATAAGCCGCCGTGGCGCAGCCCCATACAAAATTCTGCGGAAATGCGCGGCTCACCGGATGCGTCGGCGTTTGGCCAAAAGAAAACTTCGGCAGCGAGGCGCCAGCGAGTGCGGCAGCAGCAACGGTCTTCCCAAATTGACGGCGGGAAATTGGATTCATGGACGATTTACCCTCGCGAATCAAAGGCCGATTATAGCGGAGCGGTTACGAGAGACGCCGAAAATTGCAGGCCGGTGATGCAGAGCCAATCCGGTTGCGCTACACTACTGCGTGTTTCAGAAAGTGCGCTTAAAGCATTGGACAAGATTGGACGAGCAGTCCGATGCAAGCGAGGGTCACTCGATGCCAGAGAATCTCGTCACCTGCGAATGCTCCCTGATATGGAGACTGCACCGTCTGAAGACCAGCATGCGCGACGAGGCGACGCTGCGGTGCAGCTGCGGGCGCGAGCTCATTACGTGGAGCGGCCCCTATATGTACGTGAAAGAGCGGGTTCCCGAGCCCAAAGAAAAATGACCGCGGCGTCTGACAAGCCGGGACACAAAAAAGCCGCAGCCCCTTCCAAAGCTGCGGCCCGTATAAGCGGCTGAATCCATCAGCCGGCTTACATCTCTTTTACGCCTTCCACAAACGCCTTCAGCTTGCGGCTGCGCGAAGGATGACGCAGCTTGCGCAGCGCCTTGGCTTCGATCTGGCGGATTCTTTCCCTCGTCACCTGGAAGGATTGCCCCACTTCTTCCAACGTATGCTCGGAGCCATCTTCGAGGCCGAACCTCATCTTGATGACACGCTCTTCCCGCGGCGTCAAAGTGCGGAGCACCTGCGAGGTGTACTCCTTCAGGTTCACGCTGATCACGGCTTCGGAAGGCGACACCGCCTGGCGGTCTTCAATGAAGTCGCCCAGGTGCGAATCTTCCTCTTCGCCGATCGGCGTTTCAAGCGAGATGGGCTCCTGCGCGATCTTAAGCACCTTGCGCACCTTGGCCACAGGAATATCCATGCGGCGGGCAATTTCCTCACTTGACGGCTCGCGGCCCAGTTCCTGCACCAACTGACGGCTGGTGCGGATGAGCTTGTTGATGGTCTCGATCATATGCACAGGGATGCGGATGGTACGCGCCTGGTCCGCAATCGCGCGGGTGATCGCCTGGCGAATCCACCATGTGGCATAGGTCGAGAACTTATAACCGCGGCGGTACTCGAACTTATCAACCGCCTTCATGAGGCCGATGTTGCCCTCCTGGATCAGGTCGAGGAACTGCAGGCCGCGGTTGGTGTACTTCTTGGCGATCGAGACGACCAGTCGCAGATTGGCCTCGATCAGCTCGCGCTTGGCCTGCTCGGCGTCCATGTCGCCCTGGATCATCTCGCGCTGTGTGCGCTTCAACTCAGCGATGGACACACCGGCATCGCCCTCGATTTTTTCGAGGTCGGTGCGGCAGTTCTTCTGCTGGCGCCTGTACTCTTTCTTAAGCTCTTCGCTCTTCGACGCCTCGTACTTCTGGTCAAGCGAGCGAATCTGACGCTCGAGGGTGCGCATGGTGTCGACGGTCTTGTTGACCTTGTCGAGCAGCCGCTTGCGCTCGATGGGCGTGTACTTGAGCTCACGCACGATGCGCGAGATGTAAACCTTCTCGCGCGCAATGGCCCAACGCAGCCGGCGTCCTTCCTTCACCTTGGCTTTCGCGGCCGGCGCGGCCAGCTTTTCGTCCAGCAGGACAATCTTCTTCTGGTGCTTGACGAGCGCGTCAATGCGCGCCACGGTAGCCTTCACGCGGGCCTGCACGACCTCTTCGGTGAGTTCTTCCTCGTCGAAGACCACCACTTCTTTCACGTTGCGCACGCCGCGCTTCAGGTCCTCGCCCAATGCCACAATCTCGCGGATCACGATGGGTGAGCGCGAGATGGCCTTGAGCACGCGCATCTGTCCACGCTCGATGCGCTTGGCAATTTCCACCTCGCCCTCGCGCGTGAGGAGCGGAACCGTGCCCATCTCGCGCAGATACATGCGCACCGGGTCGTTGGTTTTTTCGAGCGTGCCGGGCGTCAGGTCGAGCTCGACGTCTTCGCCCTCTTCCAGCTCAAAGTCCTTATCGCCAGGAAACTTCGGCCCGTCGAGCAGGTCAATGCCCTGGGTGCCGATGGTTGTGATCAGATCATCCAGATCGTCGGCCGAGCCCATCTCATCCGGCAGCATCTCATTGACATCGCCGTAGGTGAGATAACCCTTCTCTTTGCCTACCTCGATCAGGTTCTGAATATCATCTTCGAATTTGTCTTCGATCGCCAAAATGCCCTTCTCTCTTCGGCCATACCCGGTCCGGAGACTCCGGTCTCCACAGTCCTGCGGTTCGGCCCGACTTCAATTTCGCCTGTCGCCGCGGTCTGAGTCCGCCGTCCGCTACGACTTTGATGCCGCGACCATCAAGCGCAGCCACGCGAGATCCAGCCCCGTCGCGCAACGGCATCGGGCTGGTCCACCGGACGCAAGAAAAAAGATTTCCGTGTGGAAATCTTCGGATGCACCAGGGACACGTACCCTTCGGTCTCAACTCATTTGCTCGGAACAGGATGACAACGCTTCAGGTTTCGCCTGAGTCGCCCGCGAGCCGCAGCTCATGTATGGGGCAAATGGGCGCGCATCCTCACAGAGACAGCTAGAATACCACAGTCTATCTAGTTTGAGCCAGTAAAATCGGCAAAAACCACGCAAACAAGCATAGACCCCAGAGCCCCGAAAGGCTCCCGACAGACTGAAAGCGGAACCGAGCCCAGGACTCGATCCCGCTCTTATGTCCTTTAGACGCTTCCCAGCCCTAATTCGACGCAAACTTCCAGCAATTCAGGCGTTTCTTGCGACCTCTCACGCTATTCCCCGGGTGGCCTGCGGTTCTGTAGCGCGCGCAGCGCCCGATCCAATTCGAGCTTTTTCTGGGTCAGCAGGGCCAGTTCGGCAAAATCTCCCTTCCGTTCGGCCTCGGAAATCTGCACCCGTATAGCGCGCAGCCGGTTCTCGGTCCACCGCTCCTCAATCTCCTGGATGGCGCCTTGGACTTCGGCCGGTTCGGGAGGCCGTGTTTCGCCCAGCAGAGCCTCCGCGAGCAACGCGCGCTGCGCCTCATCCTCTACCACTTCCATCGGGTCCCGAGCCTGGCGCTCGGCCAGAACCTGGAGCGCCGGGAAGGAGCCAAGGTGCTCAAACCACGAGGGTTGCCTTCCAATAACCTCGACTGCGATCCGGCGGGCCTGTTCGCCATCCGGATCGGTGACGGCAAGCGCCCGCAACAGCACACGCTCGACTTCGGTGAGCGCCGCGGCTCGCATTTCTACGCGGTCGCGGCGCTTGAGAGCGGCCTGGCGCAGCTCTTCGCGCATTACGGCCGAGTCGATGCCGAGCTTCTGCGCCGCGTCCATGGCGAACTGGTCGCGGGCCAGCTTTTCCGGCATCCGGCGGATGTGCGGCAGGAGGAAATTCATCGCCTTTACCTTCTGCTCCGCGCCGGCTCCGGGAAACTCCTGCCGTGCCCGTTCTATGAGGTAATCGGCCTGCGCGCGGGCGTTGCGAATGGCTTGCGTGTAAGCCTCCACACCCCGCTCGCGGATGAATCGGTCGGGGTCCAGACCGCCTTCCAATGTGACAAGGCGGATGGAAAACCCCTCCTCGGTGAGCAGTGCGATCGACTTTTCGGCCGCGTTGGCGCCGGCCGTGTCGGGGTCGAAGTTGACGACCACATTCGAGGTGTGGCGTTTGAGAATGGCCACCTGCTGCTCGGTAAATGCCGTGCCGCTGGTGGCGATCACGTTTTGAATGCCGCGCAGGAAGACCGAGATGCAGTCCATCTGGCCTTCGACCAGCAGCGCGAATCCGGCCTGGCGAATGACGCTCTTGGCCTTGTCCAGATTGAACAAGACCTGTCCCTTGATATAAAGCGGCGTCTCGGGCGAGTTGAGGTACTTCGGGCCCGATTTCTCGCCGTCCGCCGTGGCCCCGAGAATACGCCCGGTGAAAGCGATCACGCGCCCACTCTCATTGGCAATGGGAAACATGACACGTTTGCGGAAGCGGTCGTAGAGCGGACCATATTGAGGTTTGCCGTCGGTCGCCGCGGCAACCTCTTTCGAGCTGAAAAGGCCGGAGGCGCGGAGCGTCTCCGCGTCGGCCGCGCCGCTCAGCCGATCGCGCAGCGCATTGAAGCTGTCCGGCGCGTAGCCGACGCGAAATTTTTTGATTCCTTCCGGATGGAGGCCGCGGCCGGCAAGATATTCGCGGGCCAGAGCGCCCTCGGGCCCGCGCAACTGCTCTTCAAACCATGCGGCTGCCGTTTCGTGCAGTTCCAGCAATTTACCGCGCAGCCGCGCTTCGGCAGCTTGTTCGGGTGAAGAATATTCCTGCTTGGGCAGCGGGATGCTGCACTTTTGCGCAACGATTTTGACTGCTTCAGGAAAAGTGACGTTCTCGATCTTGCCGACGAAGGTGAAGACATCGCCCGAAACTCCGCACCCGAAGCAATGAAAGAACTGCCGCACCGCGTGTACATTGAACGACGGGGATTTTTCTTTGTGGAAGGGGCAGAGGCCGGAGTAATTCGCTACGCCGGCCTTGCGCAGGCGGATATAGCCCTCGACGATCTTGACGATATCGGCTTGCTGCTTGACGATCTGGGCGAAGTCGGACACGGCGAATCGATCAAGATCAGAATACGACCCGCACAAAACCGGCGGTGTGGAAGCCGTGGAAAGCACGGGCACCCACGGCCGGCTTTGGCCTGGTTCGCCGCATGCGGCTCAACGCGCAACAGCACGCGCTATCCTGCTCATCCGTCGCCGTTCTCCGGGGAGTTGCACTCAATAACCCCATAGTTCCGGATCGTCTCCAGATCGCCGTCCCGCGATTCCTCGTAGTCAACGCGCACGTGTACGCGGGGCATCAGTTGAAACGTGAAGGAGGTGCCGTCGGTAAATTGCACTTCCAGCGACTGCCAGTCCGGCGTGTCCATGTAGTCGATGTAGATATAGGCCACGGTCTTGCCCATGGCTTCAGTAAAGTTGATGAGGCCGGGGCGCGGTCGCGGTGGATAAAGAGCAGGCCGTACCGGAGCATCCGGTTCCATGTCCAGCTCATCCGGTTCGATGGGGGTTTCTGTTGGAGGGTTTGCGTGGGGAGTGGG
>JASHQE010000015.1 GCA_030037705.1 Acidobacteriaceae bacterium
GGCGCAGATTTGACTGAAATCCGACTTCAACTCAAGATCTCGTGGTCTGCCGAGGTCGGCATTCGGCAAAGCGTGGACCAGCACTCCGAAGGAGGAACCATGAGTACAACTCTTGACCACAAGCTTGCTCACAACACCTTTCACATCCGGACGATTGTAGATGACCCAGGCGCCATCGGCTCCGAAAGGTTCGTTGAGAAGCACTTCAGAATTGGAGAATTGGCCGAGAGATGGGGGTTGGGTCGAGAGACGATACGGAAGCTTGTCAAGGATGAACCAGGAGTCGTTTTGATCCGACAAGGACGCAAGAAGGCACATACGACCTACAGTGTTCCCGAATCGGTTGCTCGAAGAATTCACACCCGGCTGACGAGAGTCGCTTAGAGATTCGATTTACCAGTTCTGCCAGGTGTGTTGACGCTTCGCCTATTGCACAAGTCAGGATTAAAGGCGGCCCGAGTTCATCACGACCACGTTGGGCCTGTGCTTGTCTGCGAATGCCTCTTGCAGAATCCTTATCAGACGGTCCTGGCGCGTCTGAATCCATTTTGCGTAGTGCAATGTGACCATCCGCTCAGTGTCACCGATCAACTCTGCAACATCGGCAACAGAGATGCCCTTCTCCAACAAGATACGCGCAAACGTGTGACGAAATCTGTGAGGTGTTGGTTTCTCCTCAAATGGGCCGGCCAATGAAAACACTTTCTTCAGCCGGACATTGCGCCAAATGTCGCACAGTTGTTTCGTCGTATAGGAGACGCCACATCGGAAGATGAGCGTACCGTTCATCTTCCCTCGCGCGCGGAGCCGGTCGACAAGCCAATCCGGGATCCATGTCGAAAGCGGTTTGCCCGTTTTGTGCATGCGTAGGAACACGTTGTTCCCGTGGAGGCGCTTTGCAACGTCGAAAGTTGCGACATCGGAGATGCGCAGGCCTGTGTAGATCGAAAGATAGATGAAGTCCTTGGCGTCTTCTCCGCTCCAGGTCCGGTAGCCCGGCCCAGGCTTCGTAGGCGCCCCTATGATGTCGCAGGCAGAGAAAATGCGCCCGAGTTCCTCGTCGGTGAAAGGAGCCTTGGGAACGTTCACTGAGGCTCCTTGTGGCGCTTCGAGATCTTCCGTGATGTCTTCCGCAAGCCAGTTCCTCTTCTTGCAAAACCGAATAAAGCTCTTCAGCCGTTCGAGCTTCTTCGCACGGGACCGGATTCCGTCGCGCCAGGAAGCATAGAAACGGTCCATGTCGACAACCGTGAGCTGATCGGTCCGCGTGTAGCCGCGTGCTTCAGAGTACTTGTTTATCTGCCGCACGAAGGTACGGTACTTGGCAAAGGTGGTGCGGCGAATGCCGCGGTTCTGGCACTTGGCAAGAAACGCATCCGTAGCTTCTTTTATGGAGGGCACACCGGGCTCTGAGGGGACCTCGACTGGCTGTGGCGGGGGCACTTCGAGCGGAATCGCCCAAGCACCGGCAGACTCCCACTGCGCGACTACCTCCTTGGCGGCATCCCATTCCCACCGGCCAGTCGATTGTCGTTTGAACGTGCCTCCAAGGCTGCCCGAGACGTGGACCGGGCACCCGCAGCGCTTCCAGCCGCGCCGGCCTTCTTCAAATTCGCCGCTTTTCGAGTCTTCGGGATGACCGGCCTCGCACTCTTTGCGGTGCCGTCTGTAGAGCTTGAGCGCCATCGATTCCGTCCTAAATCAACATGGAATCTCGTGCAAGATTGCACGCTGCAGGAGGAATTTGGCCTTAAGTCTTTTGTATCAATTGGGGCGGCTAGTGGGGATCGAACCCACGACATCCTGAGCCACAGTCAGGCGTTCTGCCGCTGAACTATAGCCGCCGCATTTCCTTTCGATTGTACCACTCAGCACGTACTCCACACGGATCAGGGTAGTGGGTCAGTTTGAATCAAGAATCCCTCGGGGGCTAAAGCCCGATGGATCTTTTGGCCCATTGATGTACGGGCTAAAGCCCGTACCCTTCAAACTGAGCCACTACGCGGATCAGGCTCAAGGCAATCGCATTTCAAAAAGTTCCGGCAGGGGTAGAGGCAGCCGCGGTCGCCAGCCGAGAATGATTTGCAAGTCATCTTCATGATTGCCGGTTATTCGAAGAGCCAATCGAGATTGGGAGGGCTGCCATCTTTGCTGGATTGCACGAAATTGACATGCGGCGCAATGTGGAGGTCTGCCGGGATGAAGCCAAGCACCACGTATTCACCTGTGCCGAGATCAAGCTCGTTTTCGCCCGCTGGGAGAGGCTTGGCCCAGACAGCCATAGCGGAAATTTTGGGCGCGTCGACTGCATTCAGAAGCAGAAGATTCCATTGCTCGGTTTCCGGATCGAGGACAGAGTTCTTCTTGGACGCGTTGCTGATGAAACCGACGAGAATCTGCGCGTCCTGGGCGAGATCGAAGTGCAGAGTGCCGCCTTCAGCGGGCGAGATGCGGATGCCCTTCATGCCAGCAAGTTCTGGAGCGAGGCCGCTGATGGCGATTTGCGAATCAGCGAAAAGAGCGGCGCCCTTTTCGACGGTGAAGGTTTCGCCTGCGCCGGGCTTGAGTGTGAAGGGAACCTGCGGAAGCGTTGTAATGGTTTTGTTCTGCTCGATAGGCGCGCCTGAACTTAACTGCACGAGCCGTTTGCGGAATGTGGCGAGCTCTTTCTCGTACATCGGCAGGCACTGCTGCCAGTTGGGAAAGTTTTCCATGCCGCCGCGGAAGGGAATCTGGCGCTGCGTGGTTTCCATGCTGGTGGCTGTTCGATACGCGGGGCCGGCGATGTCCGTAAGCTGTTTGAAGCGATCGACGCTTTCGGCGAGCAATTCTTCGGCGCGATGCAGATGCGCGGCATCGTGATCGTAGCCATAGAGCAGAACCTGTTCTGCGGCCTTGACCTTGGCGTTATAGAAGAGCATGAGCTGGTTGATCGCACGCATATCATTGACGATGCGCTCGTATTCGGCTTTATCTCTGGTGACGAAGGGCGCGGCGGCCTGCGCAGCTTCGAGCGCCTGACGCGCGGCTTCGGCGGTTTCGTCGCTTACGCCGAGGGGCGTTTCGCCGTGGTGCGGTTCATGCTTCACTTCTTCGTCGACATAATCGCTGAGGCGCTCGCCATCGGGTGCATCGCCAGTCCAGAGCGTGACTGCAGGATTGAACCGTGCAGCATCGATCAACTGCGGCATGGTCATGCCCAGCGCGAACGCCTGCCGGTTGCCTTCGGTAATGCCAATGCGCGGCAAAAGGCTGGGCTGGCAAGGACCAGCGAGTGTATAGGCTGCGAGAAGCTTTTCTCCCGCTTCGGCTGAGCCAAATTTCTCGGCGAAGCGCGCAGCCCAGTAGGCGTGCTCTTTCTCCGGATCGCGATTCGGATTCCACGCATAGCGACCCCAGGCTGCGAACCAGATCCAGTCGCGGCTGGTCTGATCGAGCAACGGAGAAGTATGATCGCCGGCCCACGGCCAGTCCCAATAGCGCAGCGGATACACATGCAGGCCGCCTATGCCGATGCGCTGGAAGTTGGCGAGGGTCTGGCGAATGAAATCGGGATCTCCCCAGCGGAACGGCTCAAGATTCGAGAGCAGATGCACGTTCGCAATGGCGACGTTGGAGTTTTCGGCGAGCATCTTGAACCGGTCGAGGACCGGACCGCGAACGTTGGTCCACGTGAGCGATTCGCCGTTCCACTTGAACATGGTGTCAATGTTCGAGTAGAGCGGGAGCGCGGCTTTCATGTCGGCGTCGATGTCCGTCGCGTGGGCGCGGACCACGATCGGCGGTTCGGTGGTGATGCCGAGCTCCTTGAGGCCGTCTTTGACGCCGGGTAGGATGGCCTGCGTGAGCCACTCGGCACCATAGTGAGGCGAGAGTGCTTCGCCCAGCGTCATCATGAGGCCGGCATGAGGATACTCGCGCACAAACTCTGAGATCGCGTAGCGCGTATAGGCCGTGGCCAGCGGATCGGGCGCAGAAAGGTGAAAGGGCAGATGATGCGCGCGGGCGAAGGCGTGCGAGAGATGAATGTTGTAAAAGCCCTGCAGGACCCAGATACCGCGCTTGTCAGCCTCGGCAGTAAGCCATTTGAACATGGCAATATTTTGGTCCAGTTGCGCTGTGGGCAGCTCCTGCGCCTCAGGATATTTGGGCAGCTTGAGCAGGCTGGTGAAGGGATGTCCGTTCCAGAGGTAGAGCGCGTTGTAACGCTCTTCGGCCAACATGTCGAGATATTTAATCCATTCGGCCTTGTCGTAGAAGAAGGGAAAATTGGCGGGAGTGTAGGGATAATCGTACTCCGCGCCTTCGTAGGTGATCTCAGGCTTCTGCATGCCGATGCATGTTCCGCGCAGCTTGAGCGCGGGATGCTCCATGTCATCGATTCCTTCGGGAAGCGCATGCGCGGCGCGAATGCGATCAGTAAGCTCAAGTTCACCGTAGAGAACGCCGGATGGATCGCTGCCTGTGACGATCCAGGTTTTGCCCATTTGCCGGATGAGAAAGGATTCTTCGGCCTGCGGCCAGAACTCGGGCAGATCGTATCGCTTGAGCTCCGGAGCATTACGGATGGCAACAACAATGCGCGCGCCTGCCGGCGCGTCTATCACTTCGATCAGCGCGGCACGAAGCTTTTCCGCGCCATAGAGCTCGCGCGGAGTTGCACCTTTTGCCGTGAAAACCGGTACCGAAGCTGCGTGCGCTGGGCTCGCAAACGCGAGCATGAGCCAGCACGCCAGAACGCCGGAAGCTGCAGTTCCAGCGGTGATTTCGCGTTGAGTCATTTGCATTCAGGCCTTTTCAAAAAGCACAGCCATGTAGGGCTTTCCGCTGAGGGTGATCTTCGATTTTCCGCTGAAGGTGCCCGGTATGGGCGCGGTGGTCATCGCCCAGGGATTGATCATCATCGCTTTGAATTGCACGGTTTCGGGCAGCGGAAATTCGTATTCACCCACGCAGTGATAGTCGAAGTAGTAGAGGCAGCGTTCGCCTGGGTTGCCGGCGTTCAAGTAATATGGCGACTCTGCGGCGAAAAGCCCGGTTGTGCCGGTGCTTTCGAGCAGTTTGCGCAAGAATGTGATGCGTGCGGGGCTCGCGCCGTGCAGCCTGCCGGCATCGGACCACACCGGCTCGCCGTTTGTCGACATGAAGGTTTCGCCGTGGGTTGCATAGACACCATTCACGATTGCCCGCCAGAAACGATACGTCATCTCTTCGGCGGAGAGATTTCCCCAGCGGCGCGCGATGTCGCCCTCGTATTGAATCTCGTCGTAGATGATCGGTTTGTTCCAGGCAGCTAGCCGTTCCGCAGATTTCTCGAAATCGAATTCCTGCAGACTGGCATGGGTGCACCAGGGCTTTGAGTGATCGTAGACGACCCGGCTGTGATGGATCGAGCGCAGGCGGCTATACGGATCGCTCTCCTGTACGATGCGGAAGAAGCGGTCCCAATCCTTCATGGTCTTCGATTTGATCAGGTCGTATTCGTTGGCGATGGACCACCAGACATTCCGGTATGCGGAGAGCCGCGCGACGGCGTAACTCAGATACCGGTCGTCCGCCTCTTCGCCCATCGATTTGAAGCCCCAGGCATCGTAAGGGTGAAACAGGATGACGTCGGCTTGGATATTGGCGGCCAGCAAATCTTGAATGCGCTGCTCCACATGCTGGAAGTAGGCGGGATTGAAACGCGCCAGATCAAACTTCTCCTGGCTCTCGCTATCGTCAGACAGGTTCTCGTCTCGCGTGGAGCCGATGCGATCGAAGGGCATCGCCACTGGTTTTTGCTCTCCCAGCGGCTTGGGCAACAGGCACAGGCGTACCTTGTTGAACCCGGCCTGCTTCAGATTTTCAAGCGTGCTCTGATCGAACGGTTCACCGATGAAAGCGTAGGAGTAACAAGTCGTGCCAAAGGGGAAATAAGGCGTACCGTCGGCGTATTGGAAATGAAATTGATGCGCCGTGCCTATGGGGCCGCGATTGTCCCCAGACGCAGCCGTGCATTCGAAGCCTCCGGTATGGCCGGCCAGCTCTCGCGCGCTGCTGGTGGTTTCAAAACTCCAGTGTCCAACGGTATCCGGCGAGAAGCGCACCTTATAGGTGCCGTTTCCGTCATAAAATCCGGCGGTCATTACTGTCCGATGATTCAGCGTAAAACGTGCGCCGAATTCAACATCGGCAAAGGGATTTCCGGCGGCCGGCCCCTGCGCTGCGAACTCGAAGAGTCCCCATTGTTCGACAGACCTGTCATTAGGATCTCCGAATGTGGCGCCTGTGCCGGGGACTGCAAATCCAGAAGCGATCGTTCCCGCTCCCAACTTCATCAGATCTCTTCGATTCATCGTCTCTCATGCTAAGCGGAGTGCAACCTGTGAACCAGCGCGGATTGGAGGGTCACGGCAAAACCGTTCTACAGAGTTTCAGTGGTTAAGTCAAACTTATTTTACAAAAATGAAAATTATTGTGCGGCTGCCGATTTTCGATGGATACGAGTTGCCTCCCCTGTCACGCTGGCTCAGGGTGGATAGCTTCCACGGGGGCCATTCCTCGGGATGAGCGGAGATTCGCAGGAAAATATCGATAAATTCCAAAATATGGAACGATAGGGGCAGGCCGATCGCATTTGTCTGTAAGTAATTCTGGCATTTATGGGTTGTTGCATATTTTTGCTCATTAATTTTCAAAAAGTGCGCTTAGTCTCCAGAATTTTCTTGACAGACGTATAACGCGGTTCTTACTTTGGCAGGGGTTCAGTAATCGTTAACTGCAAGCTTCACGTCATTGAAAGGAAGCCAGCCGCATGAAACAGATCATCCTGCACGTTCTCGCTGTAGTTTGCTTGGCCACCGCTTTTGCGGCGGCTCAGGAGACACGGGCCACCCTTACTGGTCGAGTGACCGATCCGACCGGCGCGGTGGCACCGAATGCCCAAATCACGATAACGAACTCCAATACCGGAGCGGTGACCCAGCTCAAATCGAATACTGCCGGCGTTTACACCGCGCCATTTCTCTCGCCCGGCACGTACGCGCTGAGCGTCACGATGCCCGGCTTTGAAACGTATGTGCATACCGGCCTCGTGTTGCAGACGGAGCAGACCGTTATAGAAAACGTTGTGCTGACCCTGGGCAAGGTAGACCAGACAGTGACCGTAACTGTCGAGACGCCGCTCGTGGATACGGCAGACGCCTCGACCGGACAATCACTGACGGCGGAAGAGGTGGAAGATTTGCCCAGCAACGGGCGGTCGCCGCTGGGATATGCGCACCTGGAGTATGGCGCCGTGGCGAAGGGCAAGCACTCGATGTCACAGGTGACGCCATTCGGTAATTCGACGGCGGACGATTTTTCGCTCGGCGGCGGCGCCTCTTCGTCGAACGAACTGCTCCTGAATGGAGTTCCGAATATGGAAGACTCCAGCCGTACCGCCGGTTTCAGCCCGGAGCTGGATGCAGTCGATGAGGTGCACGTCGACGAATTTGCAGCGAATGCTGCGTTGGGCGACACATCCGGCGGATTTGTAAACATCACCACTAAGTCGGGTACGAACGAGTTGCACGGTTCAGGTTCGGAGTACTACAACGGGTCGCGACCGTTTGAAGCCAGGCCGTACTTCACAAGTCCTGGTACAGTCATTACATCGACTCACTTCAATCAGTTTGCGGGCACTATCGGCGGGCCGGTTTACATTCCGCACCTCATTCACGGACGCAACAAGCTTTTCTTCTTCTATGCCTTCGAAGGCTACATCGGAAACTCGCCTTCCACCACAATCACCAGCGTGCCGACGGCTGCCGAGCGCGAAGGAGATTTCTCCGCGCTGCTGGCCTACAACCCAGCAGATCAGCTCTACAACCCGAACCAGGGATCGAACGTAGCTGGCGAGGGTTGGATTCGCCCTGCGATTCCAAATAATTGTTTGACGGCTACTTCGAGCAATTGCACCTCGTCCAATGCCGGGCTCACTCTCGATCCGGCAGCAGTGGCCTACATGCAGTTGATTCCTCCGCCGAACTACGACGGCGCGTCAACCAAGCCCGACGGCGAGAACAACTACTACGCCTACGATCCGACCAGTAATAACTATAAGTCGAATATGGGCCGGTTTGACTACAACATGAGCGATTCCGACAAGGTTTTCGTAGAGGGACATCGCAGCCAATACAATCAGACATCGGGCAATATCTTTAACAACGCACTTAGCGGCAGCTATTCCACCATCATTCTCTGGGGTGGGCAGGTCGATAACGTCAAGACATTCTCGCCTTCGCTCAATCTCGAAACCCGGCTCGGCTTCAGCCGCTACGAGACGTTTGGCGGGCCCAACAGCCTGGGCGTGAGCCCCACGTCGCTCGGTTTCGCAGGATACCTTGCATCCGATTCCACTGCGCTGGCATTGCCTTACATCACTTTCAGTGATGCGGTGAATCCCGCCAGCCTGAGCGGCACGCCAAACAATAGCGAGTACTTCGATGACATCCAGTTTTTCGCTAGTTTGAATAAAACCTGGGGCAGGCACTCGTTGAAGTTCGGAACCGATATCCGCTCCAACAAGGACTCGGCGCTTTCACCGGGCGCAGCCGATGGCGAGTTCCAATTCAGCTCTTCCAATGGGGATTTCGTAACCGAGTCTCCTAACTATGCAAAACTCAATACCAAGCAGGCTTTCGGCGGTGCACTTGCGCTGTTCGAACTCGGCCTTCCCTCGTGTTCATCGACTGCGGGCTGCTATGCCATCAACCCAAAGTACCAATACGACAACTGGTATTCGGCATTTTTCGCGCAGGACGACTGGAAGGTGATGCACAACCTGACGCTGAGCGTGGGCCTGCGCGTGGAGCATGAGACGCCGCTTGTGGAAAGCAACAACAAGATGGTGCAGAACTGGTACCCGAACATGACGAACGCGACCACCAGTGCGGGCGAGTCGAATTACTCCAGCCAATACGCCGCCGACGTTGCCGCGATCAATAATGCGGGTTACAACAATGATCTGCCTGGCACAGGCAGTTTCGTTCCGAGCGGCGGCATCGTCTACGCAGGCTCTGGCAACCGTAGCGAGTACAGCACAGCGGCTGTTTACTTGAGCCCACGCTTCGGATTCTCGTTTGCTCCGGATTCCTTCCACGGTACGCTGGCTATTCGTGGCGGATTCGGCATCTACGTGAGCCCTTTTAACGACTACACGGCGGGCGACAACTATGGATTTTCGCAACTCTCATTTATGAACACCACCAATTCTTCGGTCAATGGCGGCTACACTCCGATTACCACATTGTCGAACCCCTTCCCGACGACTTCCGGAAACATCAATTACAACCCCATTCAGCCGCCGCTGGGCTCCTATTTTGGAGCCAGCACCAATCTTGGCAACACCATTGGCTGGTACTCGCCGGTGCATGTGCCCTATGCAGAAAAGTTCAGCCTCGACGTGCAGAAGCAGTTTGTGAAGAACTGGCTCGTCGAGATCGGCGGCATTCATGTGGAGCAGGTTCACAATAGCTATACCAATGCCGTGAGCTCTATTCCATTCCTGCCTTATCTTGACCACACGCAATCGAAAAACAGCTCCACGGCGCTGGCGGTATCCAATGCCATGGCGGTCAAAGTATCCAATCCGTTCCTCGGCCTGATGCCGTCGTACACGAGTTCGTCGGGCGCGACCGTGGCCAATACGACTAGCCTCAACACGAATTCGCAGGTCACGGTAAGCCAGTTGCTCCAGTCCTATCCGGAATACAGCAGCGTCTCGGAGAGCCTCGTTCCCGGCGCTTCAGCGAATTTCAATGCATTCATGTTCCGGTTGTACAAGCGTCTGTCCTACGGATTGGAGTTCGATTTCAATTACGAATACTCACGGCAGTTGGGAACAACCGTGACTCAGCTCAACCCAGGTGGACCCTTGTGGTATGGAGAAACGACTTCGGATTTCCCGAATCATGCTTCAGTCACTGCGATCTACCAGTTCCCGTTCGGCAAGGGCAGAATGTTCCTGAACAATTCGACGCTGCTGGACGAGTTAATTGGCGGGTGGCAACTCACTTCGATTTACCAATATCTGTCAGGCACGCCGATTCAGTGGTCAACCAATGCAAACTATTCCGGCAACTTCAGCGGATTCAATAATCATCCGCACAATACGAATGGTCCATCGTTCAATACATCGGGATTCGATACAAACACAAACGACCAACCCGGGTCATGGAATTTCAGGACATTCCCGGATTTTCTGCTGCGCTCTGACCCGACCAACAACTTCGATTTCTCGATCATGAAGAACTTTACGATATGGGAACGGGTGATCGTGCAGCCGCGTGTGGATGCATTCAACGCGCTGAACCACGCACAGATGTCATCGGCTAACGTAACTCCAACCTCCTCCTCATTTGCGTACGTGACGGGACAGTTGAATACCAACCGCTCGTTGCAGGGAGGCGTTCACATCCGCTTCTAGGTCTCTGACCATTTGATTTTGCACTATTCTCGGGTGCCCCAGGTCTCGATTTTGAGACCTGGGAAACCTGTGGCCTTCGGGACGCGGCAACGCAGGGATCGCTTTTAAGAAGCGCGCCTGCCCTGCCGCAACTTCAGTTGCGCTCGTCTATATGGTTATAAGAGCCGCACTATAAGGCTTGACATCGAGTATGCCGCGCGTGAATGTATGGCGAGGGCCTTTGCGAAGGATGACGGTTTGCTTTGCATCGATAGCTGGGCCCATTAAAATCCGCTGCTCCGCGTGCAGCAAGCGCGCCGCATTGCCAAGAGAGGTTTTGATCGCAACAGGCTGGTCGGTTTTGTTGATTGCGGCCACAAGCAGTCTGCCGCGGTTATGCGCCGCGTAGGCGCGCACTCGATCACTGGCGCACACGAGTGTGCACGGGAGCATCGAGCTGCCAGCGAAGTTTTTGGCCATTTGCATGCCGAAGTACTCAGGGCGCTGCACGAAGCCTGACGTCAAGCTCCCTGCGATTGGCGTGTAGTAGCCATTACCGCCGCCGTGAAGATTCACGCCTGCGCAACCCGACCGGGCAAAGTAGAGCATCATATCCAACACCCACAGGGCGCTCGCCAGCGTGTCGCTCACGCCCGGCTCGCCGCCGTTCCAGCAGGAGTTGCCTTCAGTCATGCGATAGGGCAGTCCCGCTTCGCGCGCAGCCTCAATAGCTATCTTGAGATCGCGCTCCAGCTTTGCGTCGGGCGAGAGCAGCTTATCCAGGGTCGCGTCTTTCGCGCCGGCCGGCCCCATCGCATAGTAATGCGAGGTTAGCATCACCACATCCGGAGCGCTCTTCTTCACGTCCTGCGCAAAGCCAGTCACATAATCCATCTTGTTGGAGACGTCAGGCCCGGCGAACTTCGCCTGCGGAACGCGCGCCAAGATTGCGTTTCGGGCCGCGAGCCATTCTTTCCAGTAATCGGCATAGGTCCACGTAGATGGACGGTAGCGGTTGCGCCACGCGTCCGGCTCATTGCCCAACTGGAAGGCGATGAGCCGCGGCCCCAGAATCTTTTGCACGTAGAATGCTTCTTCCGCGGCGCGCTCGATTGTGCCGCGGCCGAGATTCAAGCCATAGAGACATCGCCAGCCCGTGGCATCAAGAAACGCGCGGAGATTACGCAGGCTCTTCGGCGTAATCGGCGTTTCTGTTTTTATATTCTTGCTGGTATCGGGACCGACGACGTCAAAGCCTGGCGGCGCGTTCAGTTCGTTTGTCGTGAAAATGGTAAATTCACTCGTTCCTCCGCCGAGGCGCAGCACTCCATGATTGCCCAACTCGCGAACGAGGGCTATCAACGCGGTGTTCTCGCCAGCAAAGAAGGCCGGATTTGCCAATTGCGCCGACTCGTAGCTCAAGCCGATGAAGTCGGCGGGCACTGTGGCAAGGGTTTTGGATTCGTTGACGGTGAGCGTGGCAGCGATGGGTTCGACGTTCTCTTGCGCAACAAGGAAGCACGGCGCAAGGCAGAGTTCTGCTGACGCCGCGCCCATGCCGCGGAGGAATGTGCGGCGCCTCATTCGAGTTCGAACTCCATGGTGCTGCGTTTGTCGGTAGAGAAGGGGAGTTCTGATGCGGTGCTGTGCGTCAATCCACCGCTGTGGTACGCAGTGCCAGGCTCGAATGGAAGGTGAACGACGAAATCGCGCAGGACTCCGTGAGGGTCGATAATGATGCGCCAAAGCTTCGCGCTCACATGCTCCACGCGCAGGCTCACTATACCCCCTGTTGTGACGGGTGCGTTCTCAAGGGTGAGAGATTTACCCTCCGGCACCCAGTCTGCAAGCAGGCCGGCAAGCAGGTGGATTTTGCCGCCGCGTTCATTCAGAAGCATATCGCGCAGCAGCAGGACCAGGTTGGCATTGGCCCAGGCCTCGGGCATGTCGCCTGTGCCTTCCATGTTGCTGCGTTTGCTGTGCGGCGTGTCGCAAGCACGCGGCAGATCTACGTTCACCAAAATTTCTTCCTTCCACACCTTGGTGGTGTAGCTGTGATTCAGCGCCGCCGCCAGCATATCCGCAGCTTTCTGCTTTTCTCCACGCAGCAGGTAGGTCTCGGCCATGTTCATTGCCTCACCTGCCCAAACGCCGGCCGGACCGGCCCAGGCCACGTTGGTCGGGAGCCCTTGCTTCTCTTCGCGCTCCATACGCGCGATCAATCCGCTGACCAGCGGATCATCAGGAGCATAGAGCCCGGTGGGATAGACGGCCAGGAAGGTTTGCGAATACGCTCCCTCGGGATATGTGGGCATGGCAGGCAGATAGGGCGGTTGCTCTTTTTCGAGCGTTACGGCTTTGCGCACGCTCTCGCGGATGTCTGCCGTATATGCCGCGTACTCGCGATCGAGCCAGGCTGCGTCTTTCTCATCGCCCAGCACTTGGGCAGCCGCGCTCGTTACGCGTTCCGCATACGCCGCGAGAAAATTGTGTGAGTA
>JASHQE010000092.1 GCA_030037705.1 Acidobacteriaceae bacterium
CTGAAAAAGGCGAGGAAGCCGTTCGGATCATGCTCGGGATTGATGATAGTTGCGCCTGTGCCGCGGGAAGCGGCCTGAACTCCGGGGTCCTGCGCGACCTCGATTTTTAATTCTGAATCTGTGACTGTTTGTCCCGCTTGGACAAATCTGGCGGTGCACGACGACAGCAGGATGAAGATGACAAGCGTTATCGCGAAGCAAAAAACTCCTGCCAATCGCTTCTTCGCTAACGCGCGACTGATCTGCCGGTATCGCATTGGGACGTGGGGGAGGCTGGGCATGGCAGAGATCCTCTCTGTCCTGAAACTTACGCTCCAGGATCGGCTGTGACGAACTCCTTCGGCCGTGCGCTCTTTGACCGTCGCTTGCGGGCATTTACCCGCTGGCTGCAGAGACCCGTCTCTTTGGGATAAAAACGTGCGTTTAAATGCACTACGGGGCAGTAACTGGCGGGAAGTTTAGGGTAGGCGCAAGCGTGAAACAATCACTAAACCGTAGCGATTGTGATCGTTATGTGGCGAGAGTTGACAGGCGCCGCGGGCAATGTAGCTAATGTTGCGCTTTTGTAGCGGGAGTTGCCGACTTCTCATTGTGAAGCGGTTTCTTTGTGGCGTCTATAACCCGTTGGTGTGTGGCCGTGGAATTTTTTAAAATCACGGCTGAAGTGGCTTCTGTCGCCAACACCCAGACAAGCGGCAATCTCCTTTACGCTCAAGAAGGATCCGTAGATGAGACTTTTCGCCTGCTTCATCCGCAGGTAGCGCACGTACTGCTTGGGTGAAAGCGATGTCTCTGCTTTGAATAATCGGATAAAGTGGCCGGTAGACAGCTTGACCTGTTGCGCTAAATCGCGCACCGGGATATTTCTGTCAATCTCCTCGTGTATGACCTTTAACGCTGCCTCAATTCGCCGATCCATTTCGTGCTCCACGATAGTCAGCCATGCAAAGGCTGGAATCAGTCACACTGCGGAGAACACAGGAGGCATGCAGTTGATTCAGCTTCATTTTTGCAAAGGTAAATCGTATCGCGGACGTGAACATTGCGCAGACTGATCGAAGAGTAGAGGGAAGTATCTTGCAATCATTTGGCTGGGATCCAACCGGACCTGCCGCCCAATTAAACTACAGAACTTCTACGCGATGCTTCAAGAAGGTTCTAAAGTTTTAGGGCTTGGAGTAACGATTCAATTCGCATATTGTAACGCAGACAAATTTCTGAGCAAGTTACTAAAGCCCCCACGGTTCAGCAGCACGCGGATCATCCAATCCCTTTTTCACGGCACATCCTTCGGCCCTCTTCAGGCTGGTCCTTGCCAAAATGCTAACCGCCCATTTGGATCAGTTTTCGCCGGGGCCTTCAGCGGCGGCGTCCTCACCTCGGCGATGGGCACGATCATCCCGAACGTGCGATTGCGATGTCAATGCACGCCGCTCGAACCCGCTTTCGTGACCAGGAACGAATGCGCAGCACTCATCAGGGTTTTATCCCCCCGCGCTGCATCGGCGATTATGCACAAATAGAGAATCCGGCAAGTATAATTTCGCCTATCAAATACTTTCGATTCAAGATTTTCACCCCGCCTGTTACTTCCGCTTTCATCGATGATGCCCCACCGGTACATTGAATCAGCTATCCTTAATCCGTATTTAAAAGCAAGGCTGCACCGCCCAAGTTCACCCCCAGGAACTGACGATGGCCTCTGATAGTGCTCCTATTCTTGAACTCCTCACTTTCATCGAGCAAGTCGAGAAACTCAAAATCAGACCCGCTTTCACTGTGCCGACTGAGTACTTTGCCGCGCATCAGTCAGAACTGAAGGGTCTGCCCGGAACACGCTTCAACATTCAGCCCGAGGGCGAAGACGTTTGGCTCTCCATTCCACGCCTCCAGGAACTTCCGCCGCCCGAACCGGAAGAGAAGCTCACTCCTTGGATGATTCTGCACAAGAGTCCGGCCAAAGCTCCGGAACTCAAGCCGTCAGCTGAGTTACGCGATACGCCGGAGACACCCGAACAGGTCTGTTCCCGCGCAGAAATCTGCAAATGCTTCGATTCTTATATCGAAACCCAGTGGACGCCCTGGGCGCTTGCCGAGTTGCCGCGCCGGAAAACTATCCTGCGGTACAACCAGGTGTTCGCACTCTATCAGTCAATGGCCAGCGACGGCGCCGAAACGCCGATTGAGCTTGTCTGGGGCATGGGCGTTGCCATTTGGGAAAAAGAGGGTGCACGCAACACGCTGAGGTATCCCCTCGTCACGCAAGCCTGCGAAATCATACTGAACCGCCTCACATTCGAACTGGAGATCAGGCCGCGCCAGACAGACCCCCGGATCGAACTCGATTGCTACTGCGAATTAGAGATTCCGCCCGGGGTACAGCAGTTGGAGGCCTTCTGGAAGAACACTGCTGCAACGCGTGAGAACCGCGTAAATCCGTTTGAAGTTTCAACTTTCGAGCCGGTCCTCAAGGAAGCGGCCGCCCGGCTCGATCCTAATGGAAGCTATGTACTGTTGGTAGACGATGCGGCTCTTCCGCTGCCTACCAGTAATCTCCAGATCACCAGCGCCTGGGTCCTGTTTGCCCGCCGGCGAACCGCCACGGTATTTCTGGAAGATGTTGACCGCCTGAAGAGGCATGTACGCGATACTCCCTCACTGCCTCCGGTCATCCGCAGCTTCATCGAACGTGGCGGTTCCGACGTGCAGATAAAGGCAGACCAGCCCGTCCGCGGTCTCCTCTCAAGCAACGCTCCCACCAGCGCTGCCGAACTCTATTTCCCGCTTCCTTATAACGACGAGCAAGTATCGATTCACCAGAAACTCGAGCACGATGACGGGGTCGTCGTGCAGGGGCCGCCGGGCACCGGGAAAACCCATACAATCGCGAACATCATTTCCCATTACCTGGCCATGGGGAAACGCGTACTGGTCTCCTCCAAAGGCGAGACCGCCCTCACCGAAGTAGTTAAAAAGCTTCCTGAGCGAATCCGCCCGCTGGCCGTTGCCCTTCTCGCGAATGAGCGCGAAGGCATGCGCGCTTTCGAACACTCCATCCAGACAATCGCCTCTACGGTCTCCGATCTCGATCCGAGACGTACAGAGCGGGAGATTACTCGCCTTGAGGATCAGCTCAATCGCATTCACGCCGAGATATCCAATATCGATGTCACGCTTCGTCAACATGCTTCCAAGCACATGACCTCATTTCCATTCCGTGGCTCCGACTCTACACCGGCGGAGATCGCTCGCTACATAGTGGAAAACGAGAACCGGTATTCCTGGCTTGACGACGATCTCCCGGTCGATGGGGCAACCAACGAGCACTTCGGCGACACAGATATCGACTCTCTGCGTCAGGCACGCATTCGGGTCGGCGAAGACCTCTGCTACCTCAACACCACCCTCCCGGTCCCGGATGATTTCCCTGCGTGGCAGGAACTCAGTAATATTCATCGCGACCTCGTCAGAGCGAGATCGATTGATACCGATGTGCAACGTGGTGCGATTCTGCCGCTCGCTGACTCAAAACCGGAGACCTATAACGGGGCTGTTGAATTACTCGAATTTTTGAACAGGCGTCTGGCTCTACAGACAAAGATCGCTGCTGCGCCGGGAGCGGGACTGGATGGCGTCTCCACGCGGATATCAGAACTTGACCCAGACGATACCCTTCTCGTCGCCTTGCAAGAGGCCTGTGAAGAGGTGAACGAGCTGGATAACGCGCGACGCAGCCTCGTAACCAAGGCAGTTGTGCTTCCTTCGGGCGCCGAGGATGATGAGGACTTTCTCGCTGCGGTGGAACGCCTGAAGGATGGAAAATCGGCATTCGCACTGCCCGTTGGGAAGGCCGCTGCACGCAAAATGATCGCGAGCGTCACGGTGCTCGGCTCTCCTCCTTCTGCGGTGGAACACTGGGAACACGTGCACGAGGCGGTGAATTGGCGGATCTCCGCGCGGACTTGTCTGGCACGATGGAACTCGGTCGCTGCAGAATTCGGGATCGAGCCGCAAAACGGCGAACTTGACACTGCGTGCAGGAAGGCCGCGGGCCTCCAAGCCCAAATCATGGATTTGCGCACACTTGCATTCGAGTACAATGCAAAGCTCTCCGAGGAAATCCCCCGCGTCTTTGGAGATGGAAGTCGTGTTGCCCTGTCCCAGCAAGGCGAACCCTTCATCGCGAGCGTCACGACTGCATTGCAGATGCATATCAGCCGTCGCGATCTCGCCCCTGCGGTTACCCGTCTCGAAGACGTCCGCCGGCAGTTAGTCGGCTGCAGCGGACCTATAGTTGAGGACCTCGATAGCTTTCTCACGACGCGGCTTGGCAACGAACAGGAAGATGAACTGAATCTCGAAAAACAGTGGCTATCTCTGCAGTCGGAGTTGAATCGGCTCGGCAGTTGCAAGCCCTCGCTTGACTTGATTGCACTTCTCTCGGCAAAGATCGAGGAGTGCGGCGCACCGCGCTGGGCAAACCGTATCAGAACCCTTCAGGCCAAAGACAACCGCGATCCAGTCGTGCCGGCAGACTGGCGGGATGCCTGGGAGTGGCGTCGCGGCATTGCCTTGCTGAATTCGATCGAAGTTCATCACGAGTTGCGTAACTTGTTCGCTGAACGCCGGGCGCTTACTTCTTCCTTAGCTCGCTGCTACCAGGAGATCGTGGCGGAAAAGTCCTGGCTGAGTGTCTTCCATCAATCGCCGCCCGATGTGCGGCAGGACCTCCAGAAGTATTTGAACGCGGTGCAGGCGATGGGAGCCGGCGCGGGCCTGCGCGCGGAGAGGTACCGCAAGCACGCCCAGGAAGCCATGAAGCACGCCTATCGCGCGGTGCCATGCTGGGTGCTGCCTCAGTGGCGTGTTTGCGAAACAATCCCGTCGGAAATCGGTCTCTTCGACCTTGTCATCATCGACGAAGCCTCCCAATCGGACATTTCCGCCCTGCCCGTCTTGCTGCGAGGAAAGAAGCTGCTCATAGTGGGAGACCATAAACAGGTTTCGCCATCTGCTATCGGCGTTCCCGAAGAGAGGATCCGTGACCTGAACAGGCGTTTCCTTACCAATCAGCCGTTCTACTCTGAAATGACGCCGGAGAAGTCAATCTACGATCTTGCACGGGTCGTCTTTGCCGGGAATTCCGTGATGTTGAAGGAGCATTTCCGTTGTGTCCCCGCCATTATCGAGTTCTCAAACCGCGAGTTCTATCTAAACGAGATCAAGCCCTTGCGAATTCCGCATGCAGACGAACGGCTCGATCCGCCTCTCATCGATGTGTACGTCAAAGGAGGCTTCCGCAAGGGCGACGTCAATGACCCGGAAGCTCGCGCAATTTTGCTGGAAATTCAGGAAATTCTGAGGGATCGCACCCTCGCCGGCCGCTCGATTGGAGTTGTTACTCTACTAGGAACCGAGCAGGCGGCTCACATCCAGAAACTGATCACAACTCATATTTCTCCCATCGATGTGGTGGAGCGAAGCATCGCCGTAGGGCCACCACCTGTGTTCCAGGGCCGTGAGCGCGATATCATGTTGATCTCCATGGTCCTGGGGCCAGGTGATCAAGCTGCACAGAACCGTGCGGATCAGCACCAGCGCTTCAACGTCGCCCTCTCCCGCGCACGAGACCGGCAATACCTCTTTCGGTCCGTCGATGACACGGCCTTCGCAGAGAACACACCGAACGGGTTGCTCATGCGCCACTTCAGAGAACCCTTCCGCAAGGCCATTCGGAGCTCTCGCGTTCTTCGTGAACGCTGTGAATCCGATCTTGAGCGAGAGATGTTCGACGAACTGACGAAGCGAGGTTACCGCTTCGAACCCCAAGTCTCTTGCGGCGGGTTCCGTATTGACTTTGTTGTGGAAGGAAGCCAGGGCAGAAGGCTAGCCGTTGAGTGCGATGGGGACCGATTCCATGGTTCTGACCAGTGGGCCGATGACATGACGCGGCAACGCATCCTGGAACGGGCTGGCTGGACCTTCTGGCGCTGCTTCGCCTCGAGCTTCTTCATGCGCCGGGAGAAAGTGCTGGCAGACCTGTTCTCGACGATGAGCAGCCTCGGGATTGAGCCTCTCGGTTCCGATGACGTAGACAATACTGCCTATACATCCTCGAGGGCGGTGAATCCGTACGCCGTCACAGGCGAGGAGGCCGCTCGGCGAGATCGATCTTCCGACTCTCAATCCTGAAGAACCCGCGTCCGGAAAAAGCACCCAATATTTCGCGCGCTGACTGCGGAATCGCTGATCGCAACGGTTCGCGACCCCTGGGCGCAGCAAACGGCGCTTGGCTTCGAGAAGAAGTTGGCCATCGCCGAAAGGTACCGGCGCACAATGGAAGCGCTGCGCGATGCCGAGAAAGAGATGAACAACCCCTCTTTCGCCCCCTAAGGATCGAAGCTGACGAAGGTGCAAGCAGGAAGGAGAGCGGAATAGTACAGTGAAGTGTTTTATTTTAAGTGGATTAGGTTGGTGCCGGGAGGGGGGGTCGAACCCCCATGACCGCAAGGGTCGGCGGATTTTGAGTCCGCTGCGTCTGCCAGTTCCGCCATCCCGGCGCTTCCACTCAAGGTGTCAACGTGGATATTGAGAAATGATTTGTCTGCGCCGGTTCGCCGCGCTCCAGATGCGACAAGCCAATGCTCTTCTGCATTGTACGATGCCTGATCCCTTCTGCAACAGAGAATACCGCTGCGGATGCGATTCTTCACGCGTCTCCCCCCTGCGTTTTACGCCAAGGCCTTCCCATTACAGCGCATCGCGATACGGTAGTTGCAGCGGACAGTTTCCAACTGCTGGTATTTTGTTGTAGCTTGTACGTATTTCAGAATTCGTTCAGGAACAATCCAATGACAACGCGCTTTCTTCGCCTCTCTTTAATCTTTAGTTTGGTGCTGCTCACTTTGCCGTGCTTTGGGCAGGTTCACGTTTCGCCCCGCGGCAATGACAGCAACCCCGGCACGCAGGAACGGCCGGTTCGCACACTCGCACACGCTGCCGAACTGGTCCGCAGCATGAAACAAAATGCCGCAGGAGATGTTTCGATCCTGCTCGCAGGCGGCATTTACCGGCTTGCGCAACCACTCGCGCTAGGTCCCGAGGACTCGGGGGTGAATGGGCATAACATCGTTTATAGGGCCGAGCCGGGACAGCATCCGATCGTGAGCGGCAGCGTGCGCATCCAGGGATGGAAGAAATTCGATGCGGCAAAGAACATCTGGGCCGCGAGCGTTCCGCCGGCCTTGCCGGCCTCGCGGCAGCTCTATATCGATGGAGTACGCGCCACGCGAACGCGGGGCCGCCTGCCCGTCGTGCTCACTATGAGCGCAACGGGATACACGGCAGAGAGTGCGATGATGGCTTCGTGGAAGCATCCCTCCGATCTCGAGTTTGTATACACCGGCGGCAATTCCGTCTGGTCGGAGACGGGCGAAGGCCTTGGCTCGTGGACGGAGCCGCGCTGCCCTGTCGCGAGCATCGAAGGCACGACCATCACCATGCAGCATCCCTGCTGGGATAACTCGACGAAGCGCGTGATGCTGCCCAACGGCGCCCGCACGGCAAATCTTGTTGGTCCAATGAGCGTGGGCAAGCAACCCACCTATGTTGAGAACGCCTACGAATTCCTCGGCACTCCAGGTCAGTTTTATCTCGATCGCGAGGCTTCGACACTCTATTACACGCCGCGCGCCGGCGAAGACCTGGCAACCGCAGATGTTGAGTTGCCGGTGCTCGAGACATTGATTGATGTTCACGGAACGGCTGCCGATCCGGTCCACAACATCGTCTTCTCCGGCATTCAATTTTCCTACGCAACGTGGCTGGGCCCCAACGGGCCTGATGGCTTCTCGGAGATTCAGGCCGGCTATCAGGTGACCGGTCCTGACGGCTACTCGAAGCAGGGGCTTTGCTCGCTCGTGCCCGATGGCGCATGTCCCTACGGCGCGTGGACCAAAGAGCCGGCTAACGTCAACCTGCGCTTTGCGCACGACGTCCGCTTCACGCGCGATGCCTTCACGCATCTCGGCGCGGCCGGCCTCGACTTGGGCGAGGGCGCGCAAAACGATGCTGTGGAGGGCTCTGTATTCACAGACATCTCCGGCAACGGGGTGGAACTGGCGACTGTCGACAAGCCTCTCGCGCCCGACGCGGAGTTCGCCATCGACAACCGCATCGAAAACAATCTCTTCGAAGATGTGGGGGCGGAGTACCGCGGCGGCATCGCCATCGTCATCGGCTACGCGCGCAAAACTCTCGTAAGCCACAATCAAATCGACCACATTCCGTACGCGGGCATTTCCATCGGCTGGGGCGGATGGCCGGACAAGATTCAAAAGGCAGGGCAGGCGAACAACTCCGCGCTGAACGTGATCTCTGACAATATGATCCACGAGGATATGCTCGTGCTCTCTGACGGCGGCGGCATCTACACGCAGGGCCTCACCGGCAAATCCCTTGAAGACGGCGAGCACGTGACCGGCAACGTGGTCTACAACCAGTTCAGCTCCGGCCACGCCATCTACTCAGACAATGGTTCATCCATGATGACCATCCGCGGCAACGTGATGTTCCACGCCAACCACGACAACTGGGGCAGCCGTCACCGCAACTGGTACGACGATAACGACGGCAAGAATTACGATCCTCTGCTCATCGAAGACAATTATTGGCAGCAGGGCGATGCCGACTCCTCCAAGGAGAACGTCACCGAGCAGGGCAATCACCTCATCAACTCGCTCGCCGAGGTCCCCGCCGGCGTCATGCAAAGCGCCGGCCTTGAACCGGAATTCCGCGATATAACTGGTTTGCGCTTCGCCAAGCCTGCGCCTCCTGAGCCGCCGAGCCGGGTAGCCGCCTGGGCCGGTAATGGATTCGCCGACGTCACCTGGAGCCCTTCGGTCAGCGAAGGCGGATCGCCTGTGAAGGAATATCTGGTGCAAGCGTCCACCGGTTCGGCCATGCGCATCTCCAGCGAGAATTTCTGGAGGTACACCTACGTCAAGTTCATCGGCTTGCCCAACGGACAGCCCGTCACGTTTACAGTAACGGCCTTCAACAACCAGGGACTGAGCGTGCCTTCGCTGCCGTCGCTTCCGGTTACGCCCCAGGAAGCCAAGACCGATCCTCCCGCCGCGCCGGAAAACGTGAGCGTCCATCCCGGCAAAGGTGCAGCCAGCATTCACTTCGGATTGCCGCCTGCCAGTCACGATGCTCCGGAAAATCCGATCCTTGCCTATGTGGTCACGGTGAATCCGGGCGGCCGCAAGGTCACGTTTACAGGCCGGAACATTATTGTGCTCGAAGGCCGGCATATCACCTTTAACGTCGTCGACGGGCTTACCTCCGGCGCGAGCTATACGTTCAGCGTCGCCGCCGTCAACAATGCGGGCGAAGGCGCTGCGGCGACAGTCGGCCCGGTCACCATTCCTTAGCAATCACTGGACTTGGCAGGTGGAAGGCCGGTGCCATAGCAGTTCCCGAATGGGTGTAGTCCGAAAGCACGCCACCCTACACGACTTTCAAAAAGTCAACATTCATTCGGGAACTGCTCTAGCACTGATTGCATAAATAGTTTGTGAAGGGGCACGACTTTAGTAGTGCCGCACAAGCCTCATGAACACTGGGCTTTAGGCAGTGTCTGATGAATCATGCAGCGAGAGGTTTTGTAACAGGGCATGGCTTCAGCCATGCCGAAAAGGCGCAAAATTCAATGGGGTTTTAACCCCTGAGGGAATATTCTTTGCCCTGCAAACAGTGTTCTCCGATTCGTCAGACACTGCCTAGCCCCTGAGGAAAGTTTCTTTACCTGCCCAGACCATGTATGCAACCAGCTCTAGCCTTCAGTCCCGGCTTTCCACACCTCGCATCCGGTTCAGAATCGCGAATCCCATGCGACAATAGAAGCAGCCACGATGTCCACTGCCTCTTCTGCAGTCGTTCCTGAGCCAGTTGCCATTACCCCTCAATTGCTCGCCGCGCACAGCATCACCGCGGAAGAGTATGAGCGTATCCTTGCAGCTCTGGGGCGTACGCCATCTCTTACAGAGCTCGGCATTTACAGCGTGATGTGGAGCGAGCACTGCTCGTACAAATCCAGCCGCGTGCATCTCAAGCGCCTGCCCACGAAAAGCACCCGCGTGGTCCAGGGGCCGGGCGAGAATGCCGGCATCATCGACGTGGGCGATGGCTGGGCCTGCGCCTTCAAGATCGAGTCGCACAACCACCCCAGCTACATTGA